>CAZAFP010000053.1:0-4903 GCA_964484835.1 uncultured Methanosarcinales archaeon | reverse complement strand
TCTCAGTGAATAAAGGTAAGACTTTACTAAAGACTTTTTCCATAGCCTTAACCTCAGCACCGACTTGAGTAATGTTCTTATCATAATCATCAACCTTACTGAGTATCGCCTTATGAATCTTATCAAACTCTCCTTTCAAATCCTCAAATTTCTGCTCAATACTAACAAGCTTATTCTCAGTAGATTTCTTCCAATCAAGAACAGTGTTAAAATCTTTAACCAAGTCATTCCATTTCTCATCAATTATAGCCTCAATCAACTCTTCATTACCTGAAGAATCTCCTGTAGAGGAGGATTTTTGAACAGAACTAGAACCACTTTGAACATTTGCAGAATCATTATCAGAAACGGACGGCATTTCAGTCTGATTCATAGCATCAAAAATATCGGAAGAAGAATATCCATCCCTCTGCAAAGCCTGAATTATCTGATTATTATCCATCCCCTGCGCTTTCATATTCTTAATTTGCTTAATAGGTAAATTACTACTCTCTTGATTCACTCCAAATATAGGCATTTAAACAACCACCTCTTTTTTTAGTTAAAACCCTCTATTTAAAATCTTTTTTATTTATTTAAATGTTCTCTTATTAATTCTTCAGCTCTTTCTTTACTTAAAAAGTTTATCGGCTCCCAAAAATCCAAATATTTACTTAAAACCATAAAATCTTTAACTTTAGCAGTACCGCTTAATTCTTGCTTCATCATCTCTATGGATTCAGTCAAGTCCTGAATTTTCACCTTTAAATCCATGATTTCATCATCCAAAAGTCTTCTTTCTTTAGAGAAGTCTCTCTGAGCATTCAACAAGTTTTGATCTGTGAATTGTGTTTTTCGACGTAGATTTATAACACGATCTTCTAAAATCCTTAAATTACTGGCTAAATCTGTAAGAACAACCCCTTCTTCATTTTTTTTAAAAGAACCAAAATCTTTTTTATCAGCCATAAAAATTTTATTTAATTTCCTTATTTATATTTCTGTCGCTTCGAAATATTTATAAGAGCCAAGGAACACAAGTTTTTAAAGGTGAGTATTTTTGAAGAAAAAAGAGGCAGGAGATTCTTTTGAAACTTTCGAAGTCGTTAAAGAAGGAAGCGATAATGTTCTTAAAGTAGACTATACACAAGTACAAAGAATACCCTCTATAGAAGACGACCCCCTATGCATGGCTAAGACTATAGAGTTTCTGATAAGCAATCCGAGCGTTACCAAAATTGTTTTCAGCCAAAAACATGATTATGAATATGATTATTCACAAGTTAAATTATTACTCGAAATAGGCTCTATATATAAAGAATTAGTGAAAAATAAAGAACTTTATAGTTATCAAGCGATGAATCAGCTAAGCGAAGAAAATAACACTTACAACCTAACTAACAGATATAATGAATTAAGCCAGTTAATATTCAACTATCTTAAAAAAGACCCTATTGGTTGTTACATTGAAATAAAAAGGTTTCTTAGAAGAGAATATATAGAAATTGATAAAGAGATAGACGAGAATATTGTCGAATCTAAAAAGAAATATGCAGAAGTTCTTGATCATCTGAAAAAAACATTAGAAAAAACTACACTTATAGAGCTTGTGAAGCCTTATCTTCCAGGACATAACGTGGGAGATAGGAAGATTTACAGGAGAGTATTCAGCCCTAGTATGAAGCCAGATTTTATGTTTACTAAAATAATGGCTACATATCCTAAAGAAGGAGAGGAAGTTATGAATTATAACGTTGGAAATACCGAAGTTGTTATATTCAAAGTTCCAGATACTATTCAATACATATACCACGTGACACCTCCCGAGTTCAAATTATCGGAGGAAAAATACGAAATCTTGGACATGGCACGTAAGATAATGTCAGAGCACCAACCAGAAGAACAAGATTTTGTCAATCCTGAACGTATGAGAGAAGTTTTTAAGAATGTTGGTATGGATTTGTTGGAAGAATTAACCAGTTATAGAAATGTAAAAATAACCATTAAAGAATTAGAAGAATTAACAGAGATTCTAGTAAGGTACACTGTAGGATTTGGATTGATAGAGATATTAATGCTTGATGAAAATGTACAAGACGTTACAGTTAACAGCCCTACTGGAGAAACACCTATTTATTTAGTCCATAGTAAGTTTGACGAGTGTGTGACTAATATAATACCAAGTATTAACGACGCGGATAGCTGGGCTTCTAAATTAAGACTTATAAGCGGTAGGCCATTAGATGAGGCTAACCCCATATTAGATACTGATCTGGAGTTACCAGGCATCGCAAATTCTAGAGTGGGTGTTATTACAAAGCCTTTAAACCCATCTGGCATGGCTTATGCATTTAGAAGGCATAGAGATAAACCATGGACTCTGCCTTTATTCATAAAAAATGGGATGATAAGTACTTTAGGAGCGGGGCTTATGAGTTTTATTATAGATGGTAATAGAACATTGTTAATAGCAGGTACTAGGAGTGCGGGTAAATCTTCTTTTTTAGGGAGTTTAATGGTTGAGATTATGAGAAAATACAGAATCATAACTATCGAAGATACGTTAGAACTTCCTAGTAATTCTCTTAGAAAATTTAATTATAACATACAATCTATGAAGGTAGCATCAGCTCTTTCCAGAGGAGAAAGTGAAGTTCCTGCTGACGAAGGTATTAGGACTACACTTAGACTTGGAGATAGTGCTTTAATAGTGGGAGAAGTTAGAAGTAGTGAGGCTGCTGCTCTTTACGAAGCTATGAGAGTAGGAGCATTAGCTAACGTGGTAGCAGGAACTATACATGGAGATAGTCCTTACGGTGTTTATGATAGAGTTGTTAATGATTTGAAAGTTCCTAAAACTAGTTTTAAAGCAACAGACATATTAGTAGTTGCTAATCCCATAAGAAGTAGTGACGGACTCCATAGATGGAGAAGAGTTACGCAGATAACGGAAATTAGGAAGGACTGGGAGAACGATCCTAGTTTGGAAAAAGGCTTTGTGGATTTAATGAGGTATAATTCAAAAACAGATACTCTCGAGCCTACAGAGGAATTGTTAAATGGCGATTCAGAAATATTAAAGGCCATCGCAGGTAATGTTAGAGAGTGGGCTGGTGATTGGGATGCTGTCTGGGATAATATATTGTTAAGAGCTAAGATTAAAGAAACACTTGTTGAAACTGCTAAAAAAGAAGAATTGGATGATTTTTTAGAAGCTGAATTTGTAATAAGAGCTAACGACCAATTTCACAAAATCAGCGATAAAATAAGAGATAAACATAATGTTCTGGATAGTAAAAAAATATTTTTTGAATGGAATGAGTGGTTAAAGAGAGAAGTTAAGAAGGTTAAAAGGTGAATTTATTTTGAAAGATTATGCCGGTTACGATGATTTCAAAAGCAAGTATAAAGAAAGGCTTGCTAAAGAACTAGGGGATAAGCCTAGTGGTAAGAAAAAAGTAACCACTCGTGATTATGAAAATTTCAAAAAAAGTTTTATGCCTAAGCAGCTGAATTTTTATGAAAAGGCATGTAATTTTTCTGAAAAAATAGTACCTATAAAACCTGATAAAAAATCTCTTCCTGAGATTCAAGAAGCTATAAAGGTAAGCCATTTAAACATTACACCGGGCTCTACATATAGTTTTGCAATCATAGCTTCTTTGTGTATAGTACTTCTTTTTACAGTATTAGGTTATTTAGTTCCGTTTTTCTTAACAGGAGGAGCAAGTGGAGAAAATTTTTTTTTCATATTCTTCGGTGTGATAATGGCTTTGATAGCCATAATACCTCTTACTAAACTTCCTTTTATTATAAGTAATTATTGGCGTATGAAAGCCAGTAATCAAATGGTTCTTAGTGTTTTTTATATAGTAACTTTTATGAGACACACATCTAACCTCGAGCTAGCTATTGATTTCGCAGCGGAACACTTGGCACCACCTCTTAGTTTAGATTTCAAAAAAGTTATTTGGGATATAGAAACTAGAAAGTACGATAGCATTACAGATTCCCTTGCGGCTTATCTTGAGAGTTGGAGAAAATGGAATCCTGAATTTATAGAAAGTATGAATCTTATACAAAGTAGCTTGTACGAAAATTCAGATATTAGAAGAAAAAATGCTTTAGATAAAAGTCTTGATGTTATTCTTGATGAGACTTATGAAAAAATGTTGCATTACACTCATGACTTAAAAGGACCTATTACTACGTTGCACATGCTTGGAATTATACTTCCAATATTAGGATTGGTAATATTGCCACTTATTATTGCTTTCGTGCCAGAGGCAGAGTGGTATCATTTATTCGCTGTTTACAATATTCTTTTACCAGCGCTTGTTTATTACTTGGGAAGGCAAATTCTATCCACCAGACCTACTGGGTATAGCGGGGTTGATGCTTCTAATCTGGATAAAGTAGTTGAAGAAAATAAAGTCACTATCAAGTTTAAAGGAAGCGATAATAAGATTGCTTTAACACCTGCTTTGATAGGAACCATAGTAGGAGCTATTTTTTTATTCATTGCTTTAATCCCTTTACTTTATTATCACCTAGGCTCAGGAATAGATTATGCCCTAACAGACATAGGAATTATAAGAGTTGAGGATATAGAGGGTGAACAAGTCTATGGTAAATTTCTTGATTATAGACCTGTATTTGAACAAGGGAGTCCTACTCAGGAAGAGGACGGGCCTTACGGTTTAGGAGCCAGTCTTTTGAGTCTGGGAATACCTCTAAGTATAGGTTTAGGTTTCGGGCTGTATAATTTTGTGAAGAGTCAAGGCTTACTAAAAATTAGAAATCGTACATCTGAGTTAGAAAAGGAGTTTGCTTCCGCTTTATTTCAGCTGGGTAATAGGTTAGGGGATGGAATACCTGCAGAGATTGCTTTCAGTAGTGTATCTGAAGTTATGAAAGGAACTGC
>CAZAFP010000052.1:0-4923 GCA_964484835.1 uncultured Methanosarcinales archaeon | reverse complement strand
GTAGAGCGTCGGTCTCATGAGCCGAAAGCCCGGGGTTCAAATCCCCGTGCCCACATCATTTTTTATCTTCTTTTACTGTTTTTTTAATATCTTCTATGTCTTTTTTTAGGTCTTTTGGTATTCCGAAGAAAATTGTTTTTATGTATTCTAGGCCTCTTCCTAGAACTCTGGCTATGTGTGGCGCTTTATTTCCTAGTGTGAAGACTAGTATTATCACAGTTATTGTTCCTATTATTTCCCATAGGCCTAGCATATGATTTTTATTTGTTTTTTTATTATATTAATATTTTTCTAGAATTATTTTTTTAAGATAGGGGGAGTTTTGGTATTCGCTCAGTTTGTCTTGGAAGTATTGTTGTGTTTCTTTAAGTTGGTTTCTTAAGACATAGCTTGCTCCTGCTATGAACCATGCGTTTGTTCCTAGTTCTACTGATGTTTCTGCTATTTGGTGTGCGTTTGGTAATATTTCGGAATTATCTAGGTATGCTTTTGTTTGTACTTCCATTCCTTTGTCCAGTCCTTTTTCTATTATGTGTTCTAGTCCGTGTTTGGCTTGGTCTATTTTATTTAGTATTGGGGCTGGTAGTAATCCTAGTGCTAATAGAGGAGCTCCTAGTACTCCGTGTTGTGGGCAGAATAGTCCGTGTGTTGTCTGCCAGGCTATTCCTGTGTAGGCTGTTGTTTTTTTGGTTAGATTGTCATTTTTCATAAAACACAAAGAAAATTATTAACTTTTAAAAGTTTTGTTAATAACTATCAGTTTAAAATACAAATCTTTATATATCAGTATACATATTTCCTACTCTATGTTTTCGGAAGCGTCAACTCAAGACAACCAAGATAAAGTCTTCCAAGTATTATTCAAAGAAGACGAAGTAACTTGGAAAACCATAATTATGGACTTAATAAGGACAGAAGGCATGGACCCTTGGGACATAAACCTTTCTCACTTAGCGGAAGAATTTTTAAAAACCTTAAAAGCTATGAAAGAACTGGATTTCAGAATAAGCGGTAAAATAATACTCGCTGCCGCGTTCTTCTTAAAAATAAAATCTGATAAATTACTAAATGAAGATCTTTCCATGCTAGATGATATAATGCTTCCCCAAGAAGAATTAGACGAATTCATAGACGAATTACCAATAGAAGAAGAAATCGCTCCTGAAAAACCCAAATTAAGACATAAAACGCCAAGACCTAGAAAAAGAAAAGTAAGCGTCTACGACTTAATCGGCTCATTAGAGAAAGCACTGGAGAATAGCTACAAAAAATCCATAAGAACGGTAAACACTACTAAGATGGAAGCTCCTAAAAAACAAAAAGACATGAGTCACATAATAACAGAGCTCTACGATAACATACAAAAATCCCTCAGTAAAATAAGCAGTTTGAAATTCCATGAATTGTTAGCAAGCGATGATAAACAAGAAAAAGTAGATACATTCATACCTTTATTACATCTTGATCAGAAAAAAATAGAGTTAGAACAAGAAGAACACTTCGGAGACATAGATATAAAACTCGCTGAAATAAAATCTGACTATGCAGCAAACTAAATATTTTTAAAACACTTCTTATTACGCTTCTAAATGAAAGTCAAACAAATAGATTTTAACGGTATAACCACAATAGGATTATATGCATACACCAATAACAAAATAACTTTACTTGGTTATGATGTATCTTCTAAATATGATGAAGACATAAAAAAAACTTTAAATACAGACATAAAAAGAGTGTCGATAGCTGGCACTTCATTATTAGGGGTTTTCATAGCGGGATATGAAAATAAAATAATAGTTCCTGACATGCTATTCGAAAAAGAAGAAGAAAAACTCAAAGAATTAAAAATAGACTACTTAAAAATACCAACTATACACACCTGCTTAGGAAATAACATCTTAATAGGGGAAAAAACCATCCTTGCAAACCCTGAAATGGAAGAAAAAGCACTTAAATTAATATCGGACTTTTTCAACAAACCGGTTCAAAAAACAGAAATAGTGGAAACACAAACAATAGCAAGTTTATTCGCAGTAAACAGAGATCAGAAAAAAGCACTATTAACTAATGACTTAAACGAAGAAGAAGCAAAAGAAATAGGAGAACTAATAGGCTACGAAGTAACAACTGGAAGTGTAAGCAGGGGAAGCCCTCATATAAAAAGCGCTATAATAAACAATAAAAACGGAATCTTAATATCTACAAATACAGGAGGTCCGGAGTTAGTAAATACTACTAACGCTTTATACGATGAATAAAGAAGAATCCATACAACAAATACAAGAAGCCATAAGAAAAATGGATCAAAGCATAGCAGAACTAGAAAATATTCAATATAACTTAGACGAGATAAACAAGTTAGAAGGCAATGAAGAAATTCTAGCTCCTTTGCATAACGGAATATTCGTAGAAGCACAACTTAAAAATAAAAATAACGTAAAAGTAAACATAGGGGATGGTGTAATAGTTGATAAGACCCTTCCAGAAGCTAAAAAATTAATAGGCAAACAACTAAAAGAAATAAAAAACAGCAAGGAAAAAGCCTTGGAAGAACTAAATAAGGTAAAAAATGTTTAAATCATTCAGAGAAAAAGTAGGTAGTGTAGTAAAAGGCTTCGGTAAAAAAATAGAGGAAGAAGCCGAAGTTATTGAAGAAACTGACGATTCTGAAAAACAAACAGACGAAGAGATTGAAGAACCTGATGATTCTAAAGAAGAAAAAGCAGAAGATTCTGAAGAACAAACAGACGAAGAGATTGATGAACCTGATGATTCTGTTGAAGAATCTGATGATAAAGAAGAAGTTGTTGAAAAAAAAGGATTCTTCAAAAGCTTAAAAAACAAAGTAAGCACATTCACATTAACACAAGAAAAATTCGAAGACTTATTCTGGGAATTAGAACTAGCACTTTTAGAAAACAATACAGCCCAGGAAGTAATAGACAAAATAAAAGAAGACTTAGCTGAAGAACTAGTAGACAAAAGAATAACAAGGAAAAACCCTGAAGAAGAAATAAAAAACATACTCAGAGAAAGCATAAAAGAAATATTAGAACAAGAAACATTCGACTTAACCAAAAAAGAAAAGCCGGTCGTAATAGCATTAATAGGCGTCAACGGAAGTGGAAAAACAACATCTCTAGCCAAACTAGCCTACAAACTAAAAGACGAAGGTGTAGTCATAGCGGCAAGTGATACATTCAGAGCAGCCGCCATACAACAAGTAGAAGAACACGCTAACAAAATAGGTGTGAAACTAATAAAGCACGACTATAACTCAGATCCTACAGCGGTGGCTTTCGATGCTGTAAAACACGCAGAAAGCAAAGGATTAAAGTACGTCCTTATAGACACAGCAGGTAGACTACATTCTAACGATAACTTAATGCAAGAACTTCAAAAACTAACTAAAAAACTAAACCCTATAAAAATATTCGTAGGCGAAAGTATAACTGGTAATGACTGTGTAGAGCAAGCCAAGACCTACAACGAAAAAATAGGCATAGATGGCATAATACTAAGTAAAGCAGACACTGACGAAAAAGGAGGTGCTGCTATAAGCGTAAGTTACATAACCAAGAAGCCAATACTATACATAGGAACTGGTCAAGAATACAAAGACTTGAAAGAATACGATCCTGAAGAAATATTAAACACGCTCGGTCTTTAAATGCAAATAATTATTGAACAAAACCAGAGTGGTGCCGTGTAAAAAAGCAACAATTAACTCCCAATATCCGCCGTTTATAAAAGAATAAACTCCTATTATTAAAAATATAATTATTATCAAAACATTAATAAAAACCTTATCCATAATACTAATAAAAATGACTTATTAAAAAAATTAACTAAAAAAAATGGCTACTTATTCACATTCAAAATTATCGACGTATCAACAATGCGGACTAAAATATAAATACAAATATATAGACAGAATAGAAACCGATGTATCGACGACTATAGAAGCATTCATGGGAGATAAAGTCCATAGGGCTCTAGAAAAACTATACAAGGACTTACAATTCCAAAGTCTAAATTCTGAACAAGATTTAATAAATTACTACAACAAGATATGGCATGATGAATGGGATGACTCCATATTAATAGTCAAGGATTATTCTTCTGAAAACTACAGAAAAAAAGGAGAAGTAATGATACAAAATTACTACAAAAGATACAGTCCCTTTGATCAAGAAATAACGATTGGTTTAGAAACACAATTCTACTATGACCTCAATGAAGATTATAAAGTACACATAAGAGTAGATCGTCTTTGCAGTCCGAAAGATGGTGTTTATGAAATACACGATTATAAAACAAGCAATAATTTACCTACTCAAGAAGAAGCCGATCAAGACAGACAACTCGCTCTTTATTCTCTAGGCGTTAAGGAAAAATACAAAGATGCTAAAGAAGTAGTACTTGTTTGGCACTATCTTCAATTTGACAAAACCATAAAAAGCAAAAGAACAGAAGAAGAACTACAAAACTTAGAAAATGAAACTATAGACTTGATAAAAGATATAGAAAAACAAACAAGTTTCGAACCAAAACAATCACCTTTGTGTAATTACTGCGAATACCAAAGCATATGTCCTCTGTGGAAACACTTATTCGAGGCTAAAGAACAAAATTATAAGGAAGAAGCCAGTCAGTTAGTAAAAGATTATGCTTTATTAAAAAACAAAGAAAAAAGTATTAAAGACGAATTAGAAATACTGGGTAATAAGCTCAAAAAAGTAGCTGAAGAAAAAAATGCCAAGGCTCTTTTCAGTGATGAATATATGATAAATATTTGGTCTAAAGACGTTTATAAAGCTCCTAAAAAGAACGATCCTAGAAGGCCTAGGTTTATACAAGTATTGAAAAGTTTAAACCTTTACGAACTTTACAGTGATGTAGATACTTGGGAATTAGAAA
>CAZAFP010000051.1:0-4934 GCA_964484835.1 uncultured Methanosarcinales archaeon | reverse complement strand
CATGGCTTAATCGAATCCCAATAGCAGCAATCTCCCGCAGGATCAACGGGTATTCGTTTTACATCCTTTTGCTTTTATTGTACGATCGCAATCAAGGAAAAAAAATTTTTTTGACAGGGCTTACGTATTTGTAAGCTAACTTTTTCTTTTTTCCAATCCATCTATAGACACTTAACCAGTCTTTGGTTAAGCACCTGTGAGTTTGAATCGAATTCTACTGTCGCGCTGACAGTCCCAGAATTTTGGTGTTGATGAACTCTTGGAAACAATGTTTCCTTTATAAGCGTTTCGTCTCGTGTTTGAAACGCAAGACTTTAGAATAATGATTTATTTTTAAATTTAACGATATTGTAATACCTATCTTAGTTTTTGTTTGAAAAGGTTTATATAATATAGTATTTAGGTTTTTATTCATGGAAGGTGTTAGAGAGATTATTAATAAAGTAAAGGATTATATTGCTGTTCCTTCAGTTGTTGGTTTTGAAGAGTTCTTCTTTAAGCATTTGGAAGGTGACTTTAGAAGTTTGGGGGTTGATGTTTCTAAAGAAGATAATTGTTTGATTATAAATCCCGAGTCTAATGAAGAAGATGTTTTAGTGGCTCATGTTGATAGGCATGGCTTGGTTGTGAATGACGAGGGTTTTATAGAGTATGCTGCTTTTTATAATGATAAAAAATTCGGGAGGAAAGTTAAGCTCCCTAAGAATCGTTATGCTGACGTCGGTTTCCGTTTTTTGTGGGAGGATGTTGTTGCTTATGACGAGTTAGGCGGTTTATTAGGAGAGGGTTTTGTTAAGGGTTTTAGTTTTGATTTTAAGAATAAAAACATATTTTTTGATGTTGAGAACATTGGCGATTTGAAGCCCGGCAGTTCCTTGGCTTATAAGAAGTCTTTTGTTGAGGATGGTTGTTTTATTAAGAGTCAGTTGGATAATGTTGTTAGTGTTGCTTTGATTTATCAGATGGTGAAGGAAGGTTTTAGAGGTAGTGTTTTCTTAACCGCTGAGGAGGAGATTGGTAGGAGTTGGCTTTATCTGGATCAGGTTATTAAGGACAGGCATATTTTTAAGAAGTTCTGGATTTTGGATACTACTCCTTATGATTCTGAGGATTATGTTAAGAAAGGAATTATTACGCTTCGTAAGGAAGATGCGTATAATGTTTTTGATGATGAGATGTTAAGTCATTTGATTGAGATATGTAAGGGTCTTGACATAAATTATGTTTTTAAGGATGATCAGATCAGGAATTTGGAGAGTGTTATTAAAAGAGTTGGTCGTTTTAAGACAGTTGGCAAGACTGAGTTGGGTGCTTTGTTGGTTCATAGGCCTGAGTTGAGAGGTACTACTGTTCAGATACCTACTATTTATTATCATACTAATTACGAAAGTACTAGTAAATTAGCTTTGGGTAATTATTATAAGGTTGTTAAGAACATAGTATTTTAGATAAAATTTATTAATCAATTTTCAATTTCTTTTTTTCTATGAATAATAATAAATATTTGTTTATGCTTATTGGAATCATAACTTTCTTTGTTTTTTTAGTAAGTAGTTTATCAATGTATGTTCAGGAGAATTATACAGTTAGTCAGAGTTGTGGTTGCGACGTACCTATTTATTTAGTATTGATAGCTTTTGCTAGTTTTGGTTTATTCGTAGGGAGTTTTACTTATTATTTTCATAGAAAATATACCGATGATAAAAAAGATTATATTGGTAAAAATGTTTTTAGAACTCTCGATTTTTTAAACCAGGAAGATAAAAAAATAGTTCTTTCTTTGATTAAAGAAAATGAAGTTTTGCAAAGCAAGCTCGGTAAAATAACCGGATTAGACAGTGTTAAACTTCATAGAAGGGTTAAGTTTTTAGAGAGTAAAAATATTATAAGAAGAGAAAGGAAAGGCATGAGTTACAAAATATATTTGAACAAAGAATTGAAGGTTCTATTCGAGTAATTTCACTTTTTGAAATAAACATTTATAAATGATTTCAGATTATTTAATTGTATGAAGAAGCTGTTATTATTTTTATTAATGTTGTTTTTAGTTCCTCTAGTTAGTGCTGAGACTGGTAATGAGGAGTTTATCAGCATCCCCATAGTAGGAGAAGTTAATATAGGAGAGATGCCTCTTATTGTCAGTACTGTTTTGATTGCCGGGGCTGATGGTCTTAATCCTTGTAGCATATGGGTTTTGTTGTTCTTGCTAGGCATTATAATTCATACCAGGAGTAGGAAGAGGATTGCTTTGGTAGGCGGTGTTTTTTTATTGGTGACGGCTTCTATTTATGGTTTGTTTATAGCAGGTGTTTTTTCCATACTTAATTTTATGGAGCATACGACTTGGATTATTTATGTGGTTGTTGCTATCGCTTTAGTTTTTGGCTTGGTTAATATTAAGGATTATTTCTGGTATAAGAAAGGTGTTAGTTTTACAATTCCTGATAGGTATAAGCCCAGGATTTTCAAACAAGCAAGAGAACTTATTAAGAAAGAAAGTCACTTAGCCCTTGTAGGTGCTACTGCTTTGATGGCTGCCGGGATAGCTATTATCGAGCTTCCTTGTACAGCCGGGCTTCCTTTGATTTGGAGCGGTATAGTTGCGAGTGCTGATATAACTACTGGTTATTATTGGTACTTATTATTGTATGTTCTTGTTTATTTGTTGATTGAGATAATAATTCTTGTTAGTGTTTTGATTAGTTTGAAGAGTTTTAAGATGGACGAGTTTAAAGGAAGAGCTCTTAAGTTAATCGGCGGAGTTTTAATTACTGCCTTAGGTCTTGTTTTATTGCTTGATAGGACTATTATGTATAGTATAAGCAGTGCTTTCTTGGTTATTATAGGAGCTATAATATTTAGTTTCTTTGTTATGTTAGTAGAGAGGTTGTATGTGAGGTGGAGGAAATGAGTTTTCCTAAGGAGTTGATGTACAATAAGGATAATACTTGGGTTAAAAAAGAAAACGGAATTTGTAAGTTGGGCATTATTAAGTATTCTGTTGATAAAGCAGACCAGCTTGTTTTTATTAATTTGCCTGATGAAGGAAAGGAATTAAATATTGGCGATGTTTACGTTAGTATAGAGTCTGTTAAGTGGAGTGGGCATTTAGAAAGTCCTGTTAAAGGTAAAATAAAAAAAGTTAATGAGGAATTGTTTGATGAGCCGGAGTTGATTAATGAAGATCCTTATGAGAATTGGATTGTTGAAGTGGAAGTGGAGGAGTACGGTTCTTTAATGGATTCTGAGGAAGCAAAAAAGGAATATGAGGGATGAATTATGAAAAAAATATTTTTGGTAATGGTATTTAGTTTATTGTTATTGGCCGCGTGTGAAAACGGAACTGGCAATGTAGTTGAAGAACCAGGTGTTGATGAAGAATCAGAAGGAATCGACGAGTTATACCACGATGGCGAAAGTGTTAGGATTTATTACGTTGGTAGCAGGACGTGTCCTATTTGTACTAATCTTGCCGAGCCTTTCTTAGATGAAATGGAAGAAAAATACGACGTTGAAGTATTCAGATTTGAAACTACAACTGCAGAGGGCAGGGAGATGTCTCAGGTCGTTGCGGAAGAGTATGGTAAAGAGATAAGAGGAGTTCCGCATATCTTCTTAGGTTTTGAGGACTGGGTTGGTTTTAGCAACGATGGTAGGAGTGCCGCCAGTATAGAATCTAAAATCACGGAGTGTTTGGAAAGTGGTTGTGAAGATCCTCTTGTAAGATGAGAATTGTTATTATAGGTGGTGGAACTGCAGGGACTGAGGTTGCTAGGCAGCTTCGTTTTAGAGATAAAGATGTTGAGATAATACTTGTTGATAAGAAAGGTTATAATCAATATAGTCCTTGTAGTATGCCTTATTATTTAGAGGGAAAGATTAAAGACGTGGAAGTTTATAGTAATTACGAAGAAGACAATATCCAATACTTCAGAGGTTATGAGCTTGTTAGTTATGACGAAAAAAAAGTTGTTATTAAAAAAAATAATGTTGAAGAGTTAAGGTATGATAAGCTTGTTCTCGCATTAGGAAGTGAAGTTGTCAAGCCAAAGATTAAAGATTTGGACGAATTTTATACTTTGAAGGATTTGGATGACGTTAAAGAATTGGAAAAGTTAAGCGGTAAAACATTGATTATCGGCGGAGGTTATATTGGTGTTGAACTTGCTTTAGCTTTGAAAAATGTTACTTTAGTTGAAGCAGAGCCTTTCTTATTCCCAAGAACGCTTGATAAGGATATGAGTAAATTAGTTAAGGAATACTTAGAAGGGAAAGGCGTTAATGTAATTACGAGTAAGAAGGTTGATGAGCTTAAAAACAGAGAGTTTATGAATGAAAAGTACGATAATGTTATTGTCAGCGTTGGTTTTAAACCTTTGAAAGAGTATGAGGTTGATGAATTCTTAAAAGTTAAAAAGGATGTTTATGCCGTTGGCGACTTGGTTAAAAGTAAAAATTTGGTTACGAAAGAGAAGGAGTATTGTATGCTTGCGAATAACGCGGTAAAACAAGCAATTGTCGTAGCAGAGAACATCCTCGGTAGTGAAAAGAAGTACCGAGGTTTTGTTAGTAACTCTGTTAGTAAAACTGGAGATTTGATAATAGGCAGTGTAGGAATTACAAGTGAGAAAGCCAAGGAATATTTTAAAGTCGTGGTTGGTAAGTTTAAAGGTTTATCAAAGTATAAAAGTTGTGAAGGTAAGGAATTAATTGTTAAGTTAATATGTAATGAAAAAGGCGTTATTGTTGGTTGTCAAGTGATAGGTTATGAAGATGTTAGTGGAGTACTAAACATGGTTTCTAGTTATATAAAGAACGAGCAAAGCGTCCATGACTTGGTAGAAGTTGATACTTGTTATAATCCTTGCGTGGCTAGCATGCACAATCCTTTAATAGAGGCAGCGAAAGTCGTTGTTAAAAAGTTGGGAAGATGA
>CAZAFP010000050.1:1528-4963 GCA_964484835.1 uncultured Methanosarcinales archaeon | reverse complement strand
TAGACCAAGAAAATACAAAGCTAAACTATTTATGCCAAAGAATGCTAAGAAAGTGCCTCAACAGCCCTAAACTAACCAAAGAAGTGAATATAGAACCTCAGAAAATAATAAACATGTGGGATTTATTTAAAGCACTGAACAACATAAGCCACAGAATAAAAAACATCTCAAAAAACATGACAAAACTAGAAAAAAACAAAGACATACAAGAAGTGAAGGAACTATATACAAAAATACAAGGAGAATACATCAAAGTTATGAACGCATATTATAAAAATGACAAAGAAACAGGACACGAAATAGACGCAAGGAAAGACAAAATAATAAAAGACTGCGATAATTTAATAGAACAATATAAAGACCCCCTAATAACATCCATACTAGAACACATGAAAAACATAGAATTAGAAGTAAAAAACATATGTAAAAGCATTCAGAAATACTAAAAAGAAAAACTATGAATAATACATACTTAAATTTATTAATAATAGTAATAATAGCATACATCCTATTCGGACTATTCCTTTATATATTTCAGAATAGTTTAATTTACTACCCCACTAATCAAGATTTCTACAACTGCCCAGGATTCCACTCTTACGAAGCTAAAAACATGAATGGAACAAGATTTTACTTGAAAGAACAATCTGAAGATGTAATAATACATTACCACGGAAATGCAGGATCAACCTGTGACCGTAGCACAATAAAAGAATATTTCGAAACCAGCAATAAATCCCTGATTTTTGTAGAATACGCCGGTTATTCCAACGATCCTAGAAGCCCAAATAAAGAATTGATAAAAAAAGATGTGGAGAACATTCAAAAATTCGCAGAGGAAAAATACAACAAAATTTATGTTTACGGACAAAGCATAGGAACCGGAGCGGCGAGTTACCACGCAAAAACAGGAAGAGCGGATAAGTTAATATTGACAACAGGCTTTTCCTCCTTGAAAGAAGTTGCACAATCAAAATACAGAATATACCCGGCAAGTCTTCTTTTAAAAGAAAATTATGATAACAAAAAATGGCTGGAAGATTACAAAGGAGACGTTGTTTTTTTCCACGGAGACAAGGATAATATTATACCACATCGTTTTTCTAAAGAACTATATGAATCTTTAAATACGAACAAAAAATACCATTTAATAGAAGGAAAAGGGCATAACAACATTTGGAACTCAAAAACGTTCAGAGAAAAATTAAAAGATGAGTTAAGCAAGTAAGAAAAAAAAGGTAATTATTATGAAAAGAGAGAAATCCTGCGGCGGTATAATATACAATGAAGACAACGAGTTCTTAATAATACAAAACAGAGGAGGGAAGCACTGGGATTTTCCAAAAGGACACGCCGAGAAAGGAGAAACGGAAGAAGAAACTGCTAAAAGAGAAATACTGGAAGAGACAAATCTGAATGTGGATTTTGTAAAAGGCTTTAAAGAAAAAATAGAATACACCATACCTAATAAAAAAGTAAGAAAAGAAGTCGTGTTTTTTTTAGCAAGAACAAAAAACAAAGAAGTGCAGATACAAAAAGAAGAAATTCTTAATTACAAATGGCTAAACTACGAAGAAGCTTTAAAGAGATTAACGCACGATAATGCTAAAGAATTACTGGAGAAAGCACGAAGCTATTTAAATAAAATAGTTGGTTAAATTTATATACAAAGCACATTTCTTAAATTATGTATGGCAAAAGTCAGCGATAAAGAAAGATACAAACTCAGACGTTTTATAAAAGAAGTAGAGAATATAAAAGGAAGAGGAACCGAACTAGTTAGTGTTTACATACCCGCAGGTTATGAATTAAGTAAAATATCAACCCATATTTCTGAAGAACAAGGAACAGCAACAAATATCAAAAGCAAACAAACAAGAGACAATGTAATATCAGCATTAGAAAAGATAATACAACACCTTAAATTATACGACAAAACACCACCTAACGGACTAGTCATACTAGCAGGAAATGTGAGTGAGAAAGAAGGAAGTGACGATTTTAAACTCTGGAGTGTAGAACCGCCAACGCCATTAAACCAGAGACTCTACAAATGTGACAAGACCTTCGTAGTAGAACCCCTGAAAGAAATGGTGGATGATGAAGAAACGTATGGACTGATTGTTATGGATCGTAGAGAAGGAAATATAGCACTGCTCAAAGGAAAAAATATCATACCCCTCGTGGATTTAGAAAGCCAAGTACCCGGGAAATTTAAAGCAGGAGGGCAAAGCGCTCAAAGATTCGCAAAGAATAGAGAGTTAGCAGCCAAAGATTTCTACAAAAAAATAGCAGATGTTGTTCAAGAACAATTCTTAACAATGAGAGAACTGAAAGGAATACTAGTAGGAGGACCAGGACATACAAAGTACGAATTTATAGATGGAAATTACATCAATACCGAGCTGAAGAATAAAATAATAGGAATTAAAGACCTAAGCTATACAGGACGATTCGGACTTCAAGAATTACTAGAGAGAAGCGAGGATAACCTTGCAGAAGAAGGATACGTTAAAGAAAGAAAACTAGTAAGAGATTTTTTAGAAAGACTAGCCAAGCAACCAGGAACAGTCACATACGGAAAAGAAATGTGCATCAAAGCATTGGAAATGGGCGCCATTAATAAATTATTATTAGGAGAAAAATTACCCGAAAAAGAAGTAGATGAATTTATTGAAAAAGCAGAACAATTCGGAACAGACGTACAATTAATAAGCTCCGAGACAAGAGAAGGCTCCCAACTTAATGATTTAGGAGGATACGCCGCCATCCTGCGTTACGACGCAGGAGAAAGTTTACAATGAACTTAAAGGAAGTTTTTAAAGAATTATACCCTTTAGAAGAAGAAAACAGACCCTTTGCTTTAAAGTACAGCGCAAGGTTTAAATCGCTAAATGGTAATGTGAAGTACGACAATAAAAAGATTGTTTTTTCTCTAAGCAAAGACTGGCAGGAATACTCAGAAGAACTTAGAAAAGGACTAGTACAAAGCCTTATGATAAAGATGTACCCTTATGAATATAAAGAAACTATAAACTTGGACTTATACAAGAAATTCTTGAAAAACGTGAGTAAATACGCCAAAAGGGAAAAAACAGATCCGATACTCGATAAATCTTTCCAAAGAGTGAACGAAGAGTATTTCGAAAGCCTTATGGAAAAACCCAATTTGGTATGGGGTAAGAAAGCATTTACTAAACTAGGGCATTACGAACACCAAACAGACACTGTTCTAATAAGTGATATTTTCAAAGAAGAAAAAGAATTACTAGACTATATAATGTTCCACGAGCTACTACATAAAAAGCACGGTGTTAAATTCTCAAAAACAGGAAGGCACTTACACCATACAAAAGCGTTCAGAGACGAAGAGAAAAAATTCAAAGAGAAAGACATAGAAAAAAAGCTGAAGTGGTTCGTTAGAAAGAACAGAGT
>CAZAFP010000050.1:0-1428 GCA_964484835.1 uncultured Methanosarcinales archaeon | reverse complement strand
TCAAAGAGAAAGACATAGAAAAAAAGCTGAAGTGGTTCGTTAGAAAGAACAGAGTAAAAAACGCATTCGGATTTTAAATATTTAGAGCTGCTCTTATATCAGGATCTATCTTATCAGGACTCCAAGGAGGATCAAAAGTAAGCTCGACCTCAACACTTTTGTAAAGATTTTCCTCCTCTATTCTTTCTTTAACCATTTCTTTAAGAGTCGGACCATAAGGACAACCAGGGAATGTAAGAGTCATAATGACTTTTAAAACACCATCTTTAACCTCATAGCCATAAACCAAACCAAGACTTACAATGTCCACGTACAATTCAGGATCTATAACATCTTCCAAAGCTTTGTTTAAAAATTCTTTTTCTTTTTCATCCATAATAGTAGTAATAACTTATTTTATTTAAAATTAAAGATTTTGAAAATAAAAAGAAAGTCTACTAAAAACTTTTAAACTTGTATTAATTACTCTGTTTTTATGCATGAAGGTTTTATTATTTACCCAACCTATAGGATTGAAAATAACAAGTCTTATGTTTATTTAATCGGACGTTTGAAAAACGGCAAGAGTTTTTGCACCAAGAATTTTTACCAACCCTATTTTTTTATAAAAAAAAGTGATTATGAATTCGTTGATAAAAATCTTAATGTTGAAGAAACGAATCTGAAGAATTTTAACAATGAATCACTGTTAAAAGTAGTTTGCAATATACCTAAAGAAGTTTCTGAACTGAGGAAGGAGTTGGAAGAGGAAGGTATAGAATGCTTTGAAGCAGATATTAGATTCGCATATAGGTATATGATAGACAAAGGATTGAAGAGCAGTGTTAAAATAAAAGGAGAAAGTACTAAAAATAATGAATTGAAAGTTGATTATTTTTTTGAAGAACCCGTTATTGAGGATTCTGATAAGAGATATAGTAGTTCAGACGTTAAAGTCTTGAGTTTTGATATTGAGACCAGCAGCAAAGGAGAGTTATTGGCCATTAGTTTAGTTTCTAATGATGGCTACAAGAATGTTCTTATAAATGATAAGAAAGGATTGGAAAATGCAGAGAGTTTAGGGTCTGAAGAAGAAATGCTCATGAGGTTTTTAAAAATAGTTGAGGAGTTAGACCCTGATGTGATAACTGGTTGGAATGTTATTGATTTTGACTTTAAAGTTTTAAAAGAGAAGATTGAAAAGAATGGTCTTAAATTTAGACTAGGTCGGTTTTTTGAAGATTGTAACATCACAATTTACGATTCTTTCTTTACAGATAGCAAGGCTGATTTTAAAGGACGAATAGTTCTTGATGGGATTCATGTTTTAAAATCTAGCTTTGTTAACTTGGAAGATTATAAACTCGGAACGGCAGCCAAAGAATTTTTAGGCGAAGAAAAGTTATTTGAAGATAGTAATAAACTGGAAGAAATAGATAGGACTTATGA
>CAZAFP010000049.1:0-5036 GCA_964484835.1 uncultured Methanosarcinales archaeon | reverse complement strand
CAAAAAATTTATATAGGTATAACTAGGTTTGATTTGATATGATAAAGAGATTTAGAAGCTTCTTCAACAAATTTCTAAAGAATTTGTTCAGTAAGAAAAAAGAGTTAAGAATAGGATTATACGGACCTCCTAATGGTGGAAAGACTACTTTAGCTAATAGAATATGCGAAGACTGGCTGGGAGAACAAGCAGGCACAGTATCTAGCGTAGCACACGAAACAAGAGAGATACAAGTCAAAGAAAAAGTCAGTATAAAATCAGGCGGTAAGCAAATAAGTTTTAATTTAGTAGATACACCTGGGATAGCCACCAAGATAGATTATGAAGAGTTTGTCAAAGAAGGAATGAAAGAAAAAGAAGCTAAAGCCAGAGCTAAAGAAGCTACAAAAGGAGTCATAGATGCTATAAAATGGCTGGATGACATGGAAACTGTAGTCGTGGTTTTGGACGCTACTAAAGATCCTTACAGCCAAGTTAATATTACCATAATGGGTAATTTAGAAGCAAGAGAAATACCTGTATTAGTCGTAGCTAACAAGGTTGATTTGAAAAAAGCAGATCTTAAGAAAATAGAAGCTGCATTCCCAAAATACGAAATAGTAGGTATAAGTGCAAAGTACGGCAAGAATGTCGAAACATTTTATGAAAAATTAATAGAATTAGCAGGTAATTAAAATATGATAACATTACAATTTATACCCTATAAAGAACTTGAAGGTTTATCCTCGGAGAAGAGGATTAATAAGATTATAAAAGCTGTCAAATCTGAAAAAATCGTCCTTATCGAAGGAAGTTTAGAGAGCAAAGAAGAAACTAATCTTATTAGCAAGACAATGGAACAAATTAACGAAGATTTCACAGGTATAGAGATTAGCGTTGTAAAAAGTGATAGTTTAGAAGAAAAATTCTTAGATAGAATGAGAAGTAAATTAGTCAGATTTTTGACAGGTAACAGGTATGGTTTTACAATAATAGGACCTGCCAAGATTGTTAAAGAAATCAAACAAGATCCTGGTAAAGTACAACTACTTACTAATATTCCTTCTAAGAAAAAATAAATAAAAGAATAAAAAGGTGGATAAATTAAATGCCTCACCAATGTGTTAAGTGCGGAGCTCTTTACGGAGATGCTAGCGAAGCCATAATAAAAGGATGTACTGAGTGTAAAGCTAAATTATTTTTCTATGTAAAACAAGAAGATTTAGATAAAGCCAAGGAAAAAACCAGCAATCTTTCTAAAACCGAAAAGAAACAAATAGAGAAAGACGTATACGATATAATAGGTGACGAAATTGACAAGAACAAGCCTATTGTTTTAGATGTTGAAAGTATAAATATAATAAAACCAGGACAATACGAGTTAGACCTTGTTAATCTTTTCAAGAAAAAACACCCACTTATTTACAAATTGGAAGACGGTAAGTACGTGGTTGATATTAACGAGAGTTTTAGCAAGTTTTCTAAATAAAAAAAAATGTTAGATGAAAAAGGAGTTTTTTTTGTTGCGGAGAAGACAGATAATCTTAACAAAAAATTAGATGTTTTTTATAACCCTATCATGGAACATAACAGAGATGTAACTCTTAAAATTCTTAAAAAATGCAACACTGATTTAAAAATAGGGCTTCCGTTAGCAGGCTCAGGCGTCAGGGCATTAAGAATTTATAAAGAACTGAATAACAAAACAGACCTGTACGTGAATGATGTGAGAAGTAATTTCGAAAAGGATTTACTCACGAGTATAAAAAAGAATAAATTTGATAAGAATAGTTTTAAAATTTTTAATACAGAAGCAAACATTTTTTTACACAAAAATAAACATTTTGATTATATAGACGTTGATCCTTTCGGCTCACCCAATAAATTCTTAGATTCGAGCATACAGTGCTTAAGAAATAAAGGAATACTTGCAGTTACAGCCACAGATACAGGAGCCCTAGCAGGAACCTTCAAGAATGCATGTAAAAGAAAGTATTGGGCTACTCCTTTAAAAAACGAATTTATGCACGAATTTGGCTTGAGAATACTAATTAGTAAAATACAACTAGTGGGTTGTCAACACGAAAAGTATTTAGAACCAGTATTGTGTTATTTTAAAGATCATTATTACAGGATATTCTTCATAATGCATTCCAATAGGAAGACTTCAGAGCGTGTTTTTAAAGAAAGAGATTATTACAAAAACCACGGCCCTATATACACAGGCAGTCTTGGGAAATCTTCGTTTTTGAAAGATTTGGAAAAAGACTCTTTTTTAGAACAGGTATATGAGGAGTCTAAGATAGATACAATTGGTTATTATGATTTACATAAGAGAGCTGAGAAACTAAAGATGAAAACTCTTCCTAAAAGCGAAGAATTAATTGAATTAATAAAAAATAAAGGCTATTCTGCCTGCAGAACTCATTTTAATCCACACGGAATAAGAACCGATATGGAAGAAAAAGAGTTTGAAGAGCTTATCCTACAGCTCTCCTAACATCGACTACTTCTACAGAATTAACACCTTCTACTTCAGAAATATCTTTTTCTAAATCATCAGGGCTTCCTAAGCTTTCGTCCATTATAAAGCTTAATTTTAGCGCTTTTAAGCCGAAAGCAACTGGTTCTATTTCAGGCTTTACCTCTACAGAATCAGAGTAAGCTTCTATCTTTGTAGTCGATTGCTTTTGTATCTCTTCCAAGTCCGTTTCAGGGGACTCAGGCATTATTTTTATTGTTACTATTGCTTTTGCCATTTTTTTAAGTAATTAAACCCTCCTCTTCAAAAAAATTGTTTTTTTGTAATTATTAATTAGGACCTGTAAAACCACACTTTGGACAAGTGTATTTAGCCACTATTTGTCTTGCCTTTTTAGATCTTACAATCTCTTCTTCACCACAACCAGGGCATTTAAATGATACGGATCCAACATTATTAGTTATCCTTTCGTTTGTTGATATACATTTTTTAGCTTCCATAGCGTTGGTGAAACATCAGAATATTTATAAAACTATCGTTGGAAATACAAAAGCTTTAAATAAGTTCATCTTGTCCTTTTTTTTGTTTTCGGGTCCGTAGCTTAGCCTGGTGGAGCGCACGACTGATAATCGTGAGGTCCCGTGTTCAAATCACGGCGGACCCATTAAATTTTTTTTTATAAAAAAGCTGGGTGGGATTAACTAAAATAGTCGGAGAAAGAGGGTTTTAATATGAGTTTATTCGAAGGCGTTAAGAGAAGTGTTTCTGAAATAGTAAAAGACAATATGAATTTAAGTTCTGAAGAATTAAGTTATTTGTTAAAACCTAAGAAAGTAATAAGGTTTGAAGCAGATGGATACGAGGGTTTCAGAGTTCAGTTCAATAATGACTTAGGACCTTTCAAAGGAGGTATCAGATTCCATCCTGATGTAGATGAAGAAGAAGTTACTAGTTTAGCTTTTTGGATGGCTATAAAAACCAGTTTAGTTAATGTTCCTTTCGGCGGTGGTAAAGGAGGAGTTCGTGTTAATCCTAAAGAATTAAGCGAAGATGAATATGAATCTCTAAGTAGAGCTGTCGTTAGGAGTTTGGAAGATGATATAGGTGTTGATAAGGACATACCAGCTCCTGATGTTTATACCACAAGTCAGGTAATGGCTTGGATGATGGACGAGTATGAAAAAATTAAAGGACGTAAAGAGCCAGGCGTAGTTACAGGGAAGCCTTTAGAATTAGGAGGTAGCAAAGGAAGAGGACAGAGCACTTCTCAAGGCGGCATTTATGTTTTAAAAGAAGTTTTGAAAAAAAACAATATTAATAATCCTTCCATCATCATAGAAGGATTTGGAAATGCCGGTATGAATGCTGCACGTATTTTGTATGGCGAAGGATATAAAATTGTAGGTGTTTCAGACAGCTCAGCAGGTATTTATGACGAGAATGGTTTAGATATAGATGAATTGATAAATTTTAAGCAAAAAAACGGTAGACTAGAAAAATATACAAAAGGAGTTATTTCCAAAGAAGAACTTTTGGAGAAAGAAACTGATGTTCTTATACCAGCTGCCATGGCAGAGAGTATAAATAAAGATAATGCAGAAAAGGTTAAAGCTAAGATTATTTTAGAGCTTTCAAACGGACCAGTTACCAAGAAAGCAGAAGAAATATTAGAAAATAAGACTTTGATAATACCTGATATACTCGCTAATTCAGGAGGAGTGATAGTTAGTTACTTTGAATGGGTTCAGAACAGAACAGGTCAGTATTGGGAAGAAGCGGAAGTTCAAAGGAAATTAAAAGAAAAAATATTAGCTGCTTTAGAAGAAATATACTCCACTACTGATAAGAATATGAGGATAGCCGCGTATAAAATAGCTATTGAAAGAATTATTACAGCTGCTAAATTGAGAGGTGTATTATGACTTACGAACAATTATTCACACCTGGTTATCTGGAAATATTTTGCGGGCCGATGAAGAGCGGCAAGACCTTGGAATTAATACATCGTATTAACAAAATAGAATATCGTGATGATCTTCGTTTTGTTTTTTTAAAGCCTAAAACTGATACCAGAGATGGCGTTATTAAAAGTCGTTTTCAAACTAAAACTTTCGAGTGTGTTTTTATAGATGAAACTGATGAGAATGATTTAATGAAAAATTATGACGGAGAAGATGTTGTAGCTATTGACGAAGCTCATTTTTTCAACAAAGAAGTATTGTTAAACTTTGTAGAATACCTCTTGGATAGAGAAAAGAATGTTATCATAGCTGGATTAGACCTGGATTTTAGAGGAGAACCTTTTGGGGCTATGCCTGATTTGATTTGTAAAGCCGATAAAGTCTATAAATTGTCAGGTATTTGTGACGTTGAAGGCTGTAACAAAATTGCTCGTATGACTCAGAGATTGGTGAATGGAGAACCAGCACATTACAATAGCCCTTTGATATTAGTAGGGGATGCTGAAGAAGGTTATCAGACTAGATGTCGAGAACATCATATGGTTAAGAGGGATTGAAAATCATACAAGAATATTCCAAAGATAACTTGTCTAATCTTGCTATAGATACTTTTC
>CAZAFP010000048.1:0-5069 GCA_964484835.1 uncultured Methanosarcinales archaeon | reverse complement strand
GTCGCGATCTAAAGCAAAAAAATGTTTGCCACGATCGCATAATCTGGTATTGCGCTGGTCTTGAAAACCAGTCCCTTTTGGGATTCCCGGTTCAAATCCGGGTCGTGGCGTTTAAAATATTTAGATCGGATTTGAACATGCTCAGAAACAAACATTTCTGGCACCGTTCAAGCCTTCACGGAATCCGGGTCGTGGCGTTTAAAATATTTAGATCGGATTTACCTTTTCTTGGCCTTATAAATCGTAGCAGGAGGTAAGTTTCTCACCACCAAAGAAGGCTTTTCTAACTCGCTGAATCTTTCTTTTAACATATCGTTAAATCTGTTAACCGCTTTAACGTTAAAAGAAGGCTTATAAAGATAACCTGTTAAAATACCATCGTAACTCAACGAGTCTACAATATCATCTAACAATTTTTCCTGAAAATCTTTGCTAAAATAAGACCAAGGCAGACTACTGATTATCCTGTCAGGATCCCCTCTTTCTTTACATATATCGACTAAATTATTAGCATCATCTCTTATTATTTCCTTATTAAAATAATCCTCATTATTCATGACGAATTCTTTGTCTTTTTCTATGCCTAAATAACGGCTTTCTTCAGGCATATAATGCCATACATGCCTTGTTATGGAACCACTACCCACGCCTAGTTCAATAATGAATTTAGCAGTACTAAGTTCACTCCTATTCACTAAATTAAGTGCTAAACTATTTGAAGAAGGAGCTATAGAACCTATTTCTTTGGGTTTATAAAGGAATTTTTTAATAAATTTCGAAGTGTCATTCATTTTTTATTTGCTTACGAACTTATTATTTTTTATATAAAATCTGTATTTTTCTCTAAGGTCCTTACTAACGCCTATTCGGTGACTTCTGACAATTTCAAAATCTTCTGAATTTTCATTTTCTAACCATAAGTCTTTATTATCAAATAAATTTTTTTTGTGAAAACTTTTGTTTATACCTAGATTTTTAGTTAGCAAACCAGGTCCTTTAGTGTTAAAATCATCATTTAAAGGCTGTAAAGCTCTGATTAAAACAGCTTCGGCTTCGCCTTCTTTTCCAGTTACAAAATTTAACAACCAACTATTATGAATTCCGTAAACCAGTATAGTGCCTGGTTTCATAAGCATGGTTTTTCTAATATCTCCGTTATGAACAGCTCTTGACGCAGGGTCTTCTTCGTTAAAATAAGCTTCTGTTTCTACAATTATGAACTTAGAAATAATATTTCCTGTTTTTTTCACCAGTGTTTTACCAAGTAAATCTTTAGCAACGATATCTGCTCTTCTCCTGAAGAATTCTTGACTTATCATTTTTTTAGAAGTAGCGGGGGGAGGATTTGAACCTCCGACCTCCGGGTTATGAGCCCGGCAGACACTCCTGGCTGTCCTACCCCGCTATGAAACTTTGAAAAATAGGCTTATTTATAAAACTTATCACTTTTGAGGAATAGAAGGACTTTTATAAAACATTTAATCTTCTGACTTTTTATGTTACCAGAATTTGACAGTAAAGCTTTCCTCGCTCCTATGAGCGGGATTAGCGATCCTGCTTTTAGGTTGTTATGTAAAGAACAAGGCGCGGGTTTGGTTGTTACTGAATTAACTAGTGTGGATGCTATTATTCAGAAAGAGAAGGAGCTGAAGAAAGATAATAAAAAAATAACTGATTTTGTCGAGTTTTCCGAACTTGAGAGGCCTGTTAGTGTTCAGTTATTCGGTAATGATATTGATAAGATTGTCAAGGCTGCTAAGATTGTCGAGCCTTACTTTGACGTTATTGATTTTAACATGGGCTGTCCAGCTCCTCATATTACTAAGCAGATGGCAGGAGCAGCTCTTTTACAAAAGAAAGAGTTTAACGAAGAGTTGTTTACTCGTTTGGTTAAGGCTGTTAATAAGCCAGTGACTCTTAAATTAAGAACCGGTCCTAGCGATGGTAATTGTTATGTTTTTAAGGAAGTTGCTAAGGTTGCTGAGAAAGCAGGAGTAAAAATGATTGCTTTGCATGCTCGTAGTGTTAAACAAGGTTACTCAGGGGAGGCTGATTGGGATAAGATTAAGGAGTTGAAAGAGCTTGTTAGTATTCCTGTTGTTGGCAATGGGGATATTACCAGTCCTGAGAAGGCTAAGGAGATGATGGATTATACTGGTTGTGATTATGTTATGATAGGTCGAGGAGCAAGAGGCAATCCTAGTATTTTTAGCCAGGTTAATGATTTTTTAAAAAAAGGTAGTTATGAGAATGATTTAAGTAAAAGAGCAGGCTTTGCAAGTAAGTACTTGGATTATACTGAAGATTTTGATATTAAGTTTTCTAATGTTAGAGCTCAGATTATGCAATTTACCAAGGGTTTGCGTAATGGTTCTGAATTAAGGCTGAAGATAGGACAGGCTAAAACAGTTGATGAGTTAAGAGAATTGATTAAAGAGTTTTAACTAGAAAAAAATTTATAAATTTTAATGTATAGAATTATAAAATGGATTCTGAATTTATTAAAAAGATTAAAAATAATAAAGAACACATTTCAACAGGGCTTATTCCAAAGAAAAATGTTCAGAAAGATGCTGAAGAATTCTTAAATAGATATAATATGAGTGGAGGTTTAATAAAAGAATTTGATTTTTCAGATTTAGTTTTCAATCATTTTGTTTCAGCTTATTATGAAGGAGATAAACAATCAGGGCTTATAACTCATTACATAACTGATTTTTTAAGTAAAAGAATGTTAGATTCCGCAGAGGATTTCGAAAAAAATTTTAAAGTTCATTTTTCATCTAATCCAGAGTTGTATAGTAATTTAGAACAAGAGGTTCAAAACATTTCAGGTGAAGTTATGGAATTATTAAGTGCTGGTGAAAAGGCTCTTTTTTCTGTGGGTATATTACACAAATTCCATTCTAATAAACATGATTCTTTACCTGAACACCATCTTACATCAATAGCTAAAGCAGGATATGAGCAAGCTTCAGTACTCGCAAAAGATAGAGATTACTCTTTTGTATTTGGAGATATATCTCGCAGTATGGATTTTTATAAGGAATCTTTAAAAGACTTCTCTGATAAATACATATTTCAATAAAAAAAGTGTAATTTAACTGATAATTTTGAAGAAACAAGCAGAGGATTCTTTATACGACACGTTATGGAAACATATGAATTAAGTTATTTCTTTTTGAAGTCTATTATTATCTTATTAGAAAGGTCTTTCACTTCTTTTTCGAATTCATAATCGTAATTATTAGTTTCTACTATAAAAGAAAAGTTTATCACGTCCTTTTCTATTTTGGATATTTCGAGGTAAGAACTTATTTTTTTCTTACCGGCTATTTTACCCACTTTCTTTTTTAGCTCAGTCTCTAATTTTTTTATTTGTTTAGAATTAAGCGAAGTTAATGTGAATTCTACGAGTATTTTTTTACTTTTGTTTTTTGAATAATTAACAATTTCTTTTGTTAAAACTTGGCTGTTAGGTATATAAACAACTTCTCCAGTGTGTGTATGGAGTTCTATATTCATAAAAGATATGTCTTTTATTTTGCCTTTGTAATCTCCTATTTTAACGTTTTCATTTAATCTTATGTTTTTAGAAAACATAATTATTATGCTGTTCAAAAAGTTAGAAATGTAGTCTCTGAATATAAGGACTAATGCTACAGCTACAAGGCTTAAACCTGTCAAGATGTTCATTATGTTAATACCTATTATCTGAAGAAGTATCAGTAGGAATAATAAATGGTTTAAAAACCAGCTTATCCTGGTAATTCCTACGACGTAATTATCGTAGTGGTTGATTTGATAGTTGTGCTTTTTAAGATAAAGCTTTATTAAAATACTTCTAGCATAGTTAAATAAAATGTTTAAGAATAGATATGTGAATAAGATTGTGACTGTGGTGTTTAGCCATTGAATATTCCAGGCTTCTAAATAAGGACTTAAAAATATTAAGACTGCGGCTAATAATAATTTAATATATATTCCATAGCCATGTCTGGTAAAAGGTATTAGTATCTTCCACCAGCTTAATTCGTCATTCGCCATTACATGTTTAGTTATTTGAAAAGTTTTTAATACTTTTCCATCTCTTCTTGATATTAGTTTAGTATGGGAAAAATAAATTTAGTAGGGGGCGTTGAAGAAGCAGGCAGGGGGCCCGTCATAGGTCCTATGGTTATGGCAATAGTTGTGATGCCAAAAAACGAGTTAGATTACTTAAAGAGGATAGGTGTTAAAGATTCTAAACTGTTGAGTCCGAAGCAAAGAATGGAATTATTTGAAAAGATAACTTCTAATTGCGAATATGAATATTTGGTAGTGTCACCTGAAGAAATTGATGAAGCTTTAAATTCTTCTAGCATGAATCTTAATTTGTTAGAAGCTAAGATAACGAGTGATTTGATAAAGAAAGTGAGTGTTGATTATGTTATTATGGATAGTCCTTCTTCAGTTCCTCATAAACATACGGAAGTTGTTAGGAAGTATTTGAACAAAGAGGTTGAGTTATTTTCTGAGCATAAAGCTGATTTGAATTATGAAATAGTAGGTGCAGCCAGTATAATAGCTAAAGTCATAAGAGATGAGGAGATTGAAAAAATAAAAAGAGAAATCCTTTATGATTTCGGTAGTGGATACCCTAGCGATCCTAAGACTAAGGAATTTATACAGAATTATTGGGATAAGAAGCCTGATTTGTTCAGGAAGACGTGGAAGACTTACAAAAAATTAAAAAATGCCAAGTCTCAAAAAAAGCTAAACTTTGACAAGTAAATCTCCCGCTCCACAGTAGAAATAACAAGATATTTTATCTTTGTTCAGAATTTTTCTTATTTTGTAAAGTTGTTTTTTGGCCTTGGCAATTCTGTAGCTGCATTTAACTTCGTATATGTCTATGTGCTTGCCTTTTTTTGCTAATATGTCTATCTCTGCTACGGCTCTTTTGCTATTAGATATCTTTAGGTGGGTAGAGATAAAATCATAATCTTCTCTGATTTGGCTTACTAGTTGTTCCACGTAATTATTATGCTTATGCATTCTTTTACGTAATAATACTTGATTCTTTTACT
>CAZAFP010000047.1:968-5180 GCA_964484835.1 uncultured Methanosarcinales archaeon | reverse complement strand
GCAGGATCTTTTTTTCCTCTGATTTTTTCTGCTAATTCTTCTTCTTTTACTACATCTTTTATCCAGTTTGCAAAATCATCGTTTTTAGCATGGAATTCGAATGTGTCTTTTGATGCTCCTCTTGCATACCATACAAATTCTCTTGTTAAGTCTTCTAAGCTTGTTAGTACAACTCCATTTTTGCATATGAAGTAGTGTTCTGCTGATATTTTTTTATTCATTTGATAACACCTTTATCATTTGTTCTTTGGTATAACATTCCCTTAGTTTTGTTGCTACTTCTTTTTCTTGGAAGACATAATCTGTCCAATTTGCAAAATCATTTTTTTGACTGTTTACATGTGCTTCGAATAAATGTTCTTGCATACTGTGTAGTTCTTGTCTTAAATCATTTAAGCTATGTAATACGCGTCCATTTTCTAATTTGAATGCTTTATCACGAGGTGCTTGTTTGTGTAGCATTTCATAGAATTTTGCTTCTTCAACATCTTCTTCGAATTCTTCCTCACCTTCTGATTCGTTTTCTTCATATGAGTATTCTGTAGGGTCTTCTTCATCTTCGTCTGATTTCTTTTTCTTGTCTGTTTTCTTATCTGATTTTTCTTCTTTAGGAGCTTCTTTCTTTTCCTCTTTCTTAGCATCTTCTTTTTTCTCAGAAGGTTTGTCTTCTTTCTTATCTTCAGATTTTTTATCTTCCTTCTTCTCTTCTTTACCTTCCTTTTTCTTTGGAGCTGGTAATTTTTCTCCTTTTCCTCTCATATCAAGGTATTTCAAGAGTTCTTCTTTATTCTCTGCTTGTACCAATAATTCTGCTAATTCAGCATCTCCTACTGCATCTTTTATCCAATCTGCAAAGTCGTTCTTTTTATCATTCACATGCTTTTCATAATCTGCATCTTTCATAGCGGCTATTTCTGCGTATAAGTCTGATGGTTTAATTACTAACATACCGTTTGTTAAATTCAGTATTTTATCTGGGTTCACATCTTTTTTGAATTTCTCTGAAGGGTCTGATTTTTCTTCTTTCTTCCCTTCTTCTTTTGGCTCATTAGCTTCTGCTTCTTTTCTTTCTTCTTGTGCTTTTTTCACGTCTGCTTTTATGTCTTCTTCTGAGACGTATTGTTTCTCTAGTTTCTTTGGTTTTTTCTTTAGTTTGTCCCAGAACTTCTTTATTCTTGGTTCTATTCCGTCAAGGTATATTTGTACCATGTTGAAGTTTCCTGCTTTTACTTTATCTAGAGCTAGTTTAACTTCTAGTTTTAAATCGAAAACATCTTGTTTTAATTCTTCTAACTGGTCAAGTTCATAATTTATCTGGTCTATTTTTTCATTAAAATCATTGTATTGTGCTATTTCCTCATCGCTTAGTCTTTCTACTGAATGTAATATTGGTCTGAACGTTGTGAAGTACGGTCTTCCTTTGTTATATGCAGCGTTTTGTACCATTCCCGACCCTACGCTTGCTTTTACCAGGCTTTGTAAAACTCCTTCTCCGTAGGTTGTTTTAATTCTGTCAAGGTCTCCTTCGTCTCTTGTTCTCATTTGTACTTCTGTGTTAATATTTGCTTTAATTTGTCCTACGAAGTCTGCAAGTACCTGAGATATAAGCATAACCCCTATTCCCCACTTCCTAAACTCCCTACATGCTCTTTCTATTTGTAAGAATCCTTCTCCGCTACCTCCGAATTTAGGTAGTAACCTGTGAACCTCATCATATACTAGGCAAATCTTTAACGGGTCTGATTCTTCGAAGTTCGCTCTGAATACTTGTCTTACTGTGTTTGCTACGAATATATCCATGTCTTTAGGGTCTAATTTGTGTAACGCAAAGACTTGTATTTCTCCTGGTTTCGCGTAGTTTCTTATATCTATTAATTCTCTTGGATTGTCTATTTGTCTTATGTTTCCTTTGAATGCTTGTGCATCGTTTTCTTTTAATCCAAAGTTAGGGTATAAAGCCATTAATCCTTTATTTTCTAGTTTTCTTAGGAATCCTGTCCATTGCGCGGTAGGGTCGAAGACTATTACTGCTGTGTCTTTCATTAGCATTTCTTCTATTATTACTTGTGCACTGAAACTTTTACCTCCTCCTGTACTTCCTGCTACGATTGTGTGTGTTTTGAAATTCTCTAGTGTCATGTAAGTTTTATGATCAGTCTCGGATATTTTTCCTACGTATGCACTTCTCGGTCCTGGTTTTGGTAGTTCTTTATAGTCTACTTTTAAGTGATATTTCTTGTTAGCTTCTATTCTTCTTCTTATTATAATAAATGCTAATACTAACCCTATTAGTCCTGCTATTATTGCTGCTAATTGCCATACTGGTAATAAACCGAAAACGTAGTATTGGTAAAAGGGCAGGTCTATTTGGAAGACGTGACTATTCGTGGAGCTTAATCCTAAATAGTTTGCTGTTGTTCTTATAACATATTCTCCTGGTGGAAGGTTTGGTGGTAGTTGGTCTACTCTTTTTACTAGCGATAAGCTTGTTCTTAAAAAAGTGTTAGAGGAATCCGTCCATATTGTTTCTGTTCCTTCTGAGTTTTGTATTGTGTAAAACAGTTGTACGGGGTATTCTCTGTCCGATAACAAGTTAGTTAGATCTGTTCTGAAAGTTATTGAGGAACCAGGATGTACTGTTCTATCAGACATTGTTGTTCCTAATAATAGTGCTTGTATAGGAACTCTCTCCCTATCTATTATTTCTAAGTCAAGTATTATTTCTTCTTCTATTCCACCTGTTAATATTATTGAGCCATTATATTCTCCTAGCGATCCTCTTCCGAACATTGTTAGTGTTACATTATCTTGTCCTCTTGCTCCTATTGATACTGAGTTTCTATCTAAAGATACTATTTCTTCTGCATCTCCTGTTACTTCAAAGTCTATGTTCATTTGTGAGTTTCTAAAGCTTTGTAGGGTTATGACTTCTTGTTTGAATTCTCCTTCTCTGATTTCTTCGCTTATTGTTTTGAATGGTATCCAGTAATCTTGTCCTTCTATGACATCTGGAACTTCTGGTCTTGGATCTACTTCTCCAGGTCCTACATCTGTTCCTTCTTCAGGGAATGGTTGGAAGTCCGGTCCTATATCTGTGAATTCGCTTGGTAGTTCTATCTCTAACACTATATCGTGGAAAGTTGTATTTTCTTCTGGGATGTATACGTCATTATTGTATACTTTATATCCTTCTCTTATTGTGAATATTGTTCTATTTCCTGCGTCTGTTTCTAAGCTGTAAAATCCTTCATTGTCTGATACTGTTGTGAATCTTCCTACTGTTACTAACACGTTTTCTATTCTGTTTCCTGATGTGTCTGTTATCAGCCCTTCTATTGTACCTAGATTACCTTCGTCTGCATCTCCTTCAGGGCATGTGATTGTAGGATCTAAGAATATATGGTAGTCTGTTGTATCTCCACTTGGTGTTGGAACTAATAATTGGAAATTGTAGAATCGTTCATTAAATCCCGTTACTAAACTTGACGCTACTGATGCGGCTATTATTATGTTATCATCATCGTCTACTAATATTCCTGATTTGAATGTTCCTTGATCCGCTCCACTTCCTACTCTTGTTTCCACTGCAGGTATATTACTTATTTGACTTCCACCTACGTTTATACTCATTGTTGATGTGAACGTGTTTGTTGCTGAATCGTAAGCGTTTTCATTAATTCCTATGTACGCATCTACTTGTTCCTGTGTCGCTGGAGATAATGAATTCACATTAAATTGATTTTGTGGTACTGGGCTTGCAAAAAGAGTTGTGTCTCCGCTTGGGTCCATACATTGGAAGAAAACGTTTGCTTCGGTCATACTTCCTGATTCTATTTGGAATTGCCAGGGTTGTTCTTGGTCTACTCCGAATGCTGCTCCGTATATTCCTGCCCAGTGGAACGTTGGCTCACTATGTATTAGTCTTATTCCATATATTTGTCCTCCTAGTCCTTCGTGGTACGTTACCAGTCCTGTGTATGTTGAAAAGAATATTAGTAAGAATAAGGAGAATAGTATGCTCATTATTAAGATTAATTTCTTTTTATCAAAATATTTATTTTGTTTATTCATTTTCACTTAAAAGATTTTGTGCTTCCACGAGTACTTCTTGAACTTCTTTTTTAGCATCATTTGTTAATTGTTCGTAGTAATCTATTGCTGTATTATACTTGTTCACTGCTTCTTCTTTTGAACCGTTTTTTACAGTTTCCA
>CAZAFP010000047.1:0-958 GCA_964484835.1 uncultured Methanosarcinales archaeon | reverse complement strand
ATTGTTTAGTAATTTTTTAACAAAGGCTGTGTTAATGTTATCGTGTAACTTCATTGCTTCTTTGTATACTTCTTTTTTAACTATTTCAGAACTTTTTTCGTAGTTATACTTCACTTCTTTGAATATCAGGTTTGCTCTTTCTAAGTCTCCTGCTTCTATATGATCTTGTGAATCGTTTATTAAAAGTTTTAATTGATGTACTTTATTCTTGTTTCCGGATAACTTGTTAGTTACTACTTTTTGTATATCAAATGCGTGGAATAAGTATGCTACTAACAGTATTGTAAGAATTATTATTGACCATATCGGCGCTCCGATGTCTGTTTGTTGTATTCCTGTAACCATTCCTGTGAATACGTTTCTTTGTCGTGTATTCGTAAATGTTGATTCTGCTAGCATTATTGTGATTATTTCTTCTGCTTTTTCTATGTCTATGTGTCCTTCAAAGTAATATGTTATATTTTCTTCTAAGTCAAATCTTACTAACGGGTTTTGTCTTATTATTTCCACATCTTGGAAGAACGTTATATCTTGAGCTGTTACTCCGAAATCTGAAGGTATTTTTTCCAGTAAGAATTGTCCTCTTGATGTTTCTTCTTTGTAGTTAATATTCTTTGTAATTATGGTTATTTCTTTTGTTTCACCAGATAAATATCCTATTTCCGCTGTTATTATTTCTGTTTTTACTTCTATCTTATTTTGTAAATCTTCTAGTCTTTGAGGGTTTATATTTCCTGTTATACTTTTTTCTTCTTGGTATTCTTCTGCTATGCTTGTTAGTACTTCGCCTTTAGGATAGTCTATGAATGTTTTTGTTTCTATTGTTTTTATACTGTTTGGAGTGTCTAATTCTAATTTTTCTAAATTACCTCTGTATTTTTCTATGTTTTCTTGTATTTGGTCTTGTGTGAGGTCTCTCCTGTTTTGCATACTGTTTATATCTCTTATGTTTCTATCA
>CAZAFP010000046.1:0-5180 GCA_964484835.1 uncultured Methanosarcinales archaeon | reverse complement strand
AAAACACTCATTTTAATTTCAAACCTAGGTCGTCAAGTTGTTCTTTTGAAACAACTCCTGGGCTTCCGTCCATAGGATTCTCAGCATGCTTGTTCTTAGGGAATGCTATTACTTCTCTTATGTCAGGAGTTTCATTCATTAAAGCAACAATCCTGTCCAAGCCAAGACCCATGCCTCCGTGCTCGGGACCTCCGTATTTGTAAGCATCTAGTAAGAATCCGAATTTTTCTTTAGCTTCCTCTTCGGACAAGCCTATTATATTCATTATTCTTCTTTGCAAGTCAGGATTGGAAACCCTCATACTCCCGCTGCCAAGCTCCCAGCCATTCAATGCTAAGTCGAATAAATCTGCTTTCACCTCGCCTGGGCTTTCTTCTAACTTGTCAAGCCATTCTTTTTTAGGCATTGAAAACATGTGGTGTTCGGGTTCCCAACGACCCTCGTCTTCGTCATAAACGAATAAAGGAAAATCTGTTACCCAACAAAATTTGAATTCGTTACTTTTAACCAAATTCAGCTTATCTCTTATCCAAATCCTTATTTGACCTAGCACTTCTCTTGCTTCTCTCCATTTGTCTGCTACGAATAATACTGTGTTGTTTTCTTCAGCACCTGTTTTTTCTATAATGTCTTTTTCTTTTTCTTTTAAGAATTTTGAAATTCCGCTTTCTAAGCCATTTTCTACGTAAGCATAAGCCAAACCCTTGGCGCCGTGTATCTTTGCTAATTCAGTCAATTCATCAATTTCTTTACGAGATAATTTCTCGGGGAAAACTATCGCATTAACAGATTCTGCTTCTTGGAATATTTTAAAATCTGTTTCTTTAGCTATGCTTGTCACATCTTTCAGTTCAAAACCGAATCTTATATCTGGTTTGTCCGAGCCGAATCTGTTTAAAGCTTCTTCAAAAGTGAATGTCTCAAAATCTTCAAGCTCCACGTCTAGAGCTTGTTTGAATATATGCTTCATTAAACCTTCCACGAAAGTTCTTATTTCATCACTCTCAACAAAACTCATTTCAAAATCTAACTGGGTATGCTCTGGCTGTCTGTCGGCTCTCAAATCTTCGTCTCTTAAAGCCCTGGCTACTTGATAATAACGATCAGCGCCTGCTATCATTAATAATTGTTTATACAACTGAGGACTTTGAGGCAGGGCATAAAACTTACCTTTATTAACACGACTAGGAACTACATAATCACGAGCTCCTTCCGGAGTGCTTTTCACAAGCATAGGAGTTTCTAACTCTAAGAAATTATGCTTGCTGAAATAATCATGCGCTGCCTTTTTAACTTTATGCCTCAATATTAAGCCTTTAAAACTATTTTTATTTCTTAAATCTAAATATCTGTACTTCATCCGAGTATTAGAGTCGTTTGTTTTTTCTATATCAAGAGGTAAAGTTTCTGACTTATTTATGATTTCTAAAGAAGAGATGTGGACTTCAATCTCTCCAGTAGGCAAATCTTTATTGACTTGAGGTCTTTTTTTAACTTCACCCTCTATTCTTATAACAGATTCTTTTTTTAAGTCGGAAGAGTCATTAACTACTATTTGTGTAACACCATGTCTATCTCTCAAATCTACAAAAGTTATATTGCCATGGCTTCTTAGGTTGTGTATCCAACCAGCTAATTTTACTCTTTGACCTTCATCCTTACCAGTTAATCCGTTACAAGTGTGTGTTCTGTACATAAAAAATAGTTAATAAGTAATGTATTTTAAATATTTCTAAACAAAAGTTTTATAAAGTCTAATTGTGACTTTCTCATAGTATGACTGAATCGACACTAAGAGGAACACTCGAATTTATGAATGAACTCGGTATTTTCGATACTGTCTTGCCTTTCTTATTGATATTCACACTCATTTTCGCGTTTTTAGAGAAAAGCAAAGTTTTGGGTACTGAAAAAGTTAAGATAGGAGATAAAGTAGAAAGTGTTCCTAAGAAGAATCTTAATAGCTTGGTTGCTTTCGTCATGGGTTTTATATTTGTAGCTAGCGCCCAATTAGTAGGTCTTATGAACGAAATATTAGCAGGTGTGGGAATGGCAATAGTTATGATATTCGCGTATTTATTAGTCCTTGGTTCTTTCCAAGAAGAAAAAGACACTCCTTTTTATTTACAAGGCAACCTTAATGTAATATTTCAAGTAGTGGTTTTATTAGCAATAACTCTAATATTCCTTAATGCTATAGGTTGGTTGGACATAGTCATAGCCGGAATACTTTCGATAATGACCACTGAAGTCGTAACTACGGCTGCTTTAATAGCTGTACTTTTAGGAATGATGTACTTCGTCGTTAAAGAACCACGAAGAGAAAATAATGAAGATTCAGGAAAATAAAAATATATTTAAATAAAAAAAAGCGTTATTAAAATAAGGTGTTAAGAAAATGGTTGATTTCAGAAATTTAATGTATGATTTACAAAGCATGGGATTTATGGAAGTTGTACTTCCATTCATATTAGTTTTTGCTATTGTATACGCAGTTCTTGAAAGACTGGCTATTTTTAAAGACGATGATGACAAGCCTAGGTCGAATATTAATGTCATAATATCTTTGGTCATGGGAATTACATTTGTAACGCCTAGCATTACAGGAACTTACCCGGGCCATTTAGATCCTGTGAGGATAATAAGCGAATCTTTACCAAACGTAGGTATTTTAGTTATCGCTATAGTTATGTTATTATTACTGTTGGGCGTGTTCGGCATAGATCTTAATACTAAGAAAAGTAAAGGTTTAGGGACTATTTTGGTAATAGGAAGTGTGGCATTTGTCTTAGTCATATTTTTAGCAGCGGCAGGAGTCTTCGGAACAGGAGCTTCCTTACCAAGCTGGTTATGGTTTGTCTATGATTCCAGATTCACAACAATAATAGTTACATTGTTGGTTTTCGGAACAATAATATACGGAGTTACTTACAAGCCAGCCTCGGAAGATGATAAAAAAGAGCAGGAAGAATTCGGGTTTGATTTAGTTAAAAAGGATTGAAAAAACATGGAAGGAGCATTAAACATAGGGTTGCTTGAAGGAACAGTAATAGTATTCGCTATGCTTTTAATATTCGTCTTAACTTTCGGATTCCTAAATAAAACCAAGCCATTAGGAGATGGCAAAGACGGCCTTCATTCTTTAATCGCGATAGCAATTACAATATTGATAATAGTTAATAGACCTGTGTTGGATATGATATTATTCATGACTCCTTGGTTCGCAATTGTTTTATTCATACTATTCTTCATACTATTCCTCGTAGCCGTAATTGGAGGAGAATCTAACTTAGAAGGTATGAAAGGAACAGTTATAACAATAGCATTGATAATATTCGTATTTGCGTTCATGGGATATATGAGCAGCCCGGAAGTAGTAGATGATGAAGAAGAGGAGGAAGAAGAAAATCCTATACTGGAAAGATTAGAGGTGTTATTACACCCTCAAGTACTTGGGTTAGTAGTTATGCTCGCAGTAGCTGGATTCGCAGTATTACTGATTACAAAAAAATGAATTATGAAGGTAGATAAAAAATGGTAGATTTTAGAACACTAATTATGGATTTAGACGCAATGGGCTTTATGGACATAGTACTTCCGTTCATATTAGTTTTTGCCATTGTATACGCAGTATTAAAAAAGACTAATATAACCGACAAAGACAATATCAATGTTATAATATCATTGGTGATGGGCCTTGCATTCGTAGGTGCAAGTGTAGGAGGACTTTACCCAAGAGGTATGGATCCTGTTTCTGTAATAAACCAATCATTACCCACTATAGGAATAGTTTTAATAGGCGTGGTCATGCTATTAATAGTGCTTCAGTTATTAGACGCGCCTTTAGATGTTAAAGGAAATAAAGGCCTTGGAAACTTTATAGTAGTTGCCAGTTTCTTAGTAGTGTTGGCAGTTTTCCTTAATTCAACAGGAGCATTCACAGGAGGAGTTCAAGTTCCTAGGTGGTTGTGGTTCATATACAACCCTGCTTTCCAAACAATACTGTATGCAGCTGTTTTCTTTGGATTAGCAATATGGGCGGTTACTTTCACAGGTGGAGATCCTAAAAAAAGGAAGAATTACAACATAAAACTTGTTAAAGATGATAGTGCGGGTTCCGGTAAAAAAGAAGGAAAAGGCTGAAAAAGTTTAGTAATAGAGGATGAATTATCCTCGTATTTTTTTTATTTCTTTATTAAGATAGTTTAGATTATGTATACTTCTAAGTCTATAACCGCTAGGATCTTTAATCTTAGTAAGGTGGTTAAGGTATGCCTTGCTATAATTTTTACAAGTATGACATTCACAACTCTTTTCTATTGGTTCTTGGTCGTATTTATAACGTCCTTTGGTAATACTCATTTTATCGTCTTTAGTTAACATAGTTCCGTGCCTGGCATTCTTAGTAGGATATATAGAATCAAAACAATCAATACCATTCTCTATTAATAACTTCATATCTTCAGGCTTGCCAACGCCCATGACATAACGTGGCTTATCTTCTGGTAAGTATTCTTTAACCCATTCAATGGCTTTCAACATCTCTTCTTGCGTCTCTCCAATAGCCAATCCTCCTATGGCGAAGCCGTCAAACGGTAAGCTTGTTATGAATTTAGCACTTTCCTTTCTTAAATCTTCATAAAAATTACCTTGAATAATACCAAATAATAACTGTCCAGTAGGATTTTCTTCTTCTAATTTTTTATGAGCTTCTAAGCTTTGCAAAGCCCACTCATGCGTTTTAAGCATTGCCTGCTTAGCTTCCTCGTAACTAGCTCCGTAAGGAGCCATATCATCCAAGACCATAGCGACATCACTACCAATGTTGTGTTGTATTTGCATGGCTTTTTCAGGAGTTAACTTCAAAGTTCCAGTAGTGTAAGGATTGTTAAACACTAGTCCTTTCTTGACTTTTCCTTTGAAGAACTTACTACTGGCTTGAAAACCACCTGAATCTGTGAATATAACTCCTTGATAATTCATGAAGTTATGCAATCCTCCATTATCTCTTATTACTTCACTTCCTGGCACGAATTCTAAATGCAAAGAATTACAAATAATAGCTTTTATTCCTATTCTTTTGTAATCATCACTAGTGATGCTCTTCCCAGTTGCTTTTGTTGCTACTGGCATGAAAAAAGGAGTCTCAACACTCCTGCCTCTAACGGTGAGTATTCCTT
>CAZAFP010000045.1:0-5184 GCA_964484835.1 uncultured Methanosarcinales archaeon | reverse complement strand
ATCCTATTATTAAACCCAGGGTTATGAATGGCATGGCCGGGTAGAATTTTTGTTTTTGTCCTAGTATTAATAAAAGCATTAGAGCTATAGCTGTTGTTAGTGTTATTATCAAAGATTGTTGAAAAGCCATTGTTTTTGTCACTCCTTGTTCTATTAAACTAGTCATTACTACTCCTGTGAATAATAAAGGAAATGCAACGTCTCCCCCTCCTAACATACCTGTTTTTTTAGTCTTTCGGGATTTTTTCACAGATTCACTATTTTCATTGTATTTTAGGCTTAGACCAGGGAATAACTGGCTTTTACTAGTGAATTCTGCCATTCTTATCATGTGTTTGCTTTTCCATACTGCGTACATGTCGTATATGCTTATTAGTATTAAAAGAATTATCATTATAGGTATATTTAGTAAAGGAACTATAAAAACGGCTAATCCCGCGTACATAAGAACTTCTGCAAGGTTTTGAGTTATTATATTCGTTTTTTTTATTCTTAAAGTCGCTATTATAATTGCCAATAACCAAGCCAGAAGCGTGTTTATTAAAACACTTAGTGCTAAGGCTATCATGATTGTTGTTCCTAAAAAGAACCAATACCTCCAAATATTAACTTTGTTGTATTTTATTAAGAGTAATAATAAAGCCGTTCCTATTGTTAAGCCGATAATTATCATGAGAAGAGCCGCCTCAGGAGTTGCGTCAGGTCTTTCTCCTAAAGCAGTGGGTTTGTATTCTAAATAGAATACTCCGTTTTCTTCAACGGTTTCTAAGGATTGGTTTAGAAGGTAGAGTCCTGTTATTTGAGAAAGTAAGAATAAAGATAAAAGTAAAAATATTACTTGGTAATTGTGTTTCATACATCATCTTTCGGGTGATAAGATATTTAAATGTACCTGAAATAACAGCAGTATGAAATACGCGCATAAAGTAAAAGCAAGGGTTTTTGTTAAGTCTGAAGAAGATTATAGTCTTATTAAAGAAGGTTTGTTATGGTTAATGGATGTTAATGAGCCCTTGGAGAAATTAAAGTATGAAGAGGAAGAAGTTACTGGCTTGGAAGGAGAGAGTATTCTTGTTATTAATTTGGAAATTGATAAAAACAGAGAAATTAATGATTTTTTAAAATTGTTAAAGTATAATCTTTCTGATGAGCAAATAAATTATTTGTTGAAAGAAAGGAAGCCTGATGAGAAGGCTAATTTTTTCATACGCTTTGATAAAAAAAGCGTCCTTGACAAATCTTTAGAATTGACTGAGGATGGCGATTGTTATCATATAAGAGTTAGTTTAGCGGCTTATCCTAGTAATGCCGATACTGCATATGGTGTTTTAGAGGAAATTTTTTAAATGAATAAAGATTAAAAAGGTTTATTATTGAAAATGGCTAAAGTTGATCCGTGGAATGTTGAAGGAAACGTTAATTACGACCAATTAGTTAGAGAATTCGGTGTTAAAAAGATAAATCCTTCTCTTAAGAAGAAGTTAGAAGATGTTTGTAAAAAGAAAGGTGTTGATTTGCATTATTTGTTAAGGAGAGATATCTTGTTTGCTCACAGAGATTTAGATAAATTACTCGTTGATCTTGAAAAAGGCAAGGAATTCTTTTTATACACAGGGCGCAGCCCTAGTGGTCAGATCCATCTTGGTCATATGTTTATTTGGTATTTTACCAAGTGGCTTCAAGACTTGTTTGATGTAGAGTTATATTTTCAATTTCCTGATGAAGAGAAGTTCTTATTTAAGAAAGATTATACTTATGAGGATGTTCAGAAAAATTTAGAGGATAATATGAAGGACGTTGCAGCTATTGGTTTTAATCCTGAGAAGACTTTCTTTATTGTTAATACTAAACACGCAAATTTGTTATATCCTGAAGCGATAAAGGTGGCTAAGAAAATAACTTTTAGTAATGTTAAAAGCAGTTTTGGCTTAACAGAGAGTAGTAATATAGGAAGTATTTTTTATACTTCTATGCAAGCAGTTCCTGCTTTCTTACCTAGTGTTTTGAAAAATAAGAAATTGAATTGTTTAATCCCTCATGCGGTTGATCAAGACCCTCATTTCAGAATTACGAGAGATGTTATTGAAAAGGTTGGTTATCCAAAGCCCGCTAGTATACAGAGTAGGTTCTTGCCAGGCCTTGGTGGTTTTGAAGAAGATAGTAAGATGTCCAGTTCTAAAGAAAGCAGTAGTATTTACATGAGTGATTCGCCTAAGGATATTAAGAGAAAGATTAACAAGTACGCTTTTAGCGGGGGCAGGGATACTTTAGAAGAGCATAGGAAATACGGAGGTAATCCAGATATTGATGTTTGTTATAATTGGCTTTTGTTCTTTGAGGAAGATGATGAGTATTTAGAAAAAATTTATAAGGATTACAAGTCAGGAAAGTTATTAAGCGGTGAGTTGAAAAAGATATTGATTGATAAACTCACGGAGATAGTGGTTGATCATCAAGAAAAAAGAAAAGAAGTTAATGTGGATGATTATTTAAAAAAATTATGAGGTGAATATGGTGAAAATTGCTCCTTTGAATTCGAGTTTTATGGCTGTTAGTATGATTGGTTTAATAATATCAGCTGTGTATATATTGCCAGAAGTTAGTTATAGTTGGGGTTTTACGTTTACAGTGTTTTTTATAATAACTTTTATAGCCAGTATTATTAGCATGGTCTTGGCAGAGCCAAGAGAAGACGATATAGATCATTTCAGATGAAAATATTAGTTATAGGCGGCAAGGGTTTTCTTGGAAGAAGAGTTTGTAAGTATTTAGAAAAACCTTTTACCATGGATCGTAGTAAAGGCAAGGATAATCATGTGAGAGGTTCTTTGGAAGACCTTGCTTTATTAAAAAAGATAATACCTGAGTTTGATGTGATTGTTAACTTGGTTGGTTTAAGCCCTTTGAAGAATCCTAAAGGTACTAGTTATAAGGATGTTCATATAAAGGGCGTTCGTAATTTATTGTTTTCGATGACTTCTAAACAACGTTTAATACAAGTTAGTGCTTTAGGCGCTAGTTCCGAGTCAGATGCTGAGTATTTGAGAACCAAAGGCAAGGCTGAAGATTTGATAAAGAATAGCGGTAAAGATTACTGTATTGTAAGACCTAGCTTTTTATTCGGCAAGGACAATGAATTTTTCAGAACTTTGGATATTGCTAAGCATTTCTGGTTTTTTCCACGTATTAAGACTAAGATGCAGCCTATTTTTGTGGATGATGTTGCTAAAATAATATCTAAGGCGTGTACTAAAAAAATTAGGAAGAAGGAATTAGAACTAGGAGGTTCTAAGGTTTATAGTATATTCGACGTGGCTCGTTTATACACGCATAGAACGCTTATACCAATACCGTGGTTCTTATTCAAGGCTTCTTATTGGCTAGTCAGTAGGACTAGGTTATTTGGCATAACTCCTGAACAATACAAGATACTATTGCACGATAACATTTGCAAAAAAAATAATGCTCAGGATTATTTAAAATTAGAAGAATTTGATGAATGGGTTGAAAAAATATAAATAACAATAGTTATTTTTAATTGTTTATGGATTTTTCATTTTTGACTGATTACGGCTTTTACGGTAATAGTTTACAAGATTATATAGTATTCCTTGGTTTGTTCTTAGGATTGTTATTAGTGTTTAGATTTTTTAAGTTCGTAGTTGTTATCAGGTTAAAGAAAATTGTTAAGAATGAAGCAGAGAGCTTAGCAGTTAATGTTATAGATACATTCGGATGGGGTTTTTTTGCAGTTTTGTCTTTATTAATATCTTTAAGGACTTTAACACTACCGAGTTTAGTTAGCGATAGTGTATTTTATTTATTCCTTGTATTTTTTGTTTTTTACGCTGTGAAAGCGGTTAATAAAGCTGTTACGTTTTTTAATAAGAAAGTTATCAGGCAAAAACAAGAAGAAGGAGATACTGATGTAGCTGTTATTAATCTTTTAACTCGTATTGTTAAAGGAGTAATGTGGTTATTAGCCATATTATTCTTACTATCAAACTTCGGGGTTGAGATTACTCCTTTAATAGCAGGATTAGGTGTGGGTGGTTTGGCCGTTGCTATTGCTCTTCAAGGCGTTCTTAGCGATATGTTTGCCAGTTTCAGTATTTACTTTGACAAGCCTTTTAGCGTTGGAGATTTTATTATAGTCGGTAGTGACATGGGCGTTGTTCAAGACATAGGTATTAAGAGTACTCGTTTGAAAACTCTTCAGGGTCAGGAGTTAATAATTTCTAACCAGGAACTTACTAGTACTAGGGTTAATAATTTTAAAAAATTGGATAAAAGGAGAATCGTGTTTCATTTCGGCGTTGAGTATTCCACGCCTGTTGATAAGGTTAAGAAGATACCTGGCATGGTTAAAAAAATCGTTGATAAGGTTAAACTTGCTGAGTTCGACAGGGCTCATTTTCAAAGCTTTGGAGATTTTAGTTTAGATTTTGAAGTTGTTTATTACGTAGGTGTTAGTGATTATGCTAAGTATATGGATACTCAGCAGGAGATTAATGTTAAGTTAATGGAAGCTTTTGAAAAAGAAGGTATAGTATTTGCTTTCCCTACTCAGACTTTGCACATCGCCAGTCATAAAAAGAAGTAAGTTTTTTATATTACTTTTTTTATTAATTAATAATATGTACAGTAAAGCTTTGGATTTGTTAAGTGATTGTTCTACGAGTAAAGGTTTCATTGCAAGTCCTAATAATTTTGATAATTACAGAAGGGTTTTTAGTAGGGATGGAGTGGTTACTAGTTTGGCTGCTTTAATGACTGGTAAATATGAAAGTGTTGTGAAGAGTACTTTGAAGACTTTGTTGGATAATCAGTTAGAAACGGGTCAGATACCTAGTAATGTCGGGCTTAACGGTGAAGTGAGTTATGGCGGGACCGCGGGCAGGGTTGATGCTAATACTTGGCTCATAATTGGTTTTTCTCAATACATCAAGAGAAGTGGGGATAAAGAATTTTTAGAAGAATACTTTGCAAAGGTTGATAAGATAATTCATTTATTGAGGTGTTATGAGTTTAACGATAAAGGCTTGTTATACGTTCCCCTGAGTGGTAATTGGGCTGATCAGTATATACATCATGGTTATGTTTTGTATGATCAAATACTTTATTATATAGCTCTTAAAGAATATGCTTATTTATTAGCTTTGTTACACAGGCCTAACTCTAGAA
>CAZAFP010000044.1:0-5450 GCA_964484835.1 uncultured Methanosarcinales archaeon | reverse complement strand
CGTCATATCTTATATATTTTCGCCTATTTTTTTAGAACTATTTTTTTTCAGTTCTTTATTTAATTGGTTCGAAATGTCTTTTTGAAAATCATATTTGTTATTTTCTTTCTTTGCAACAGTCTTTTTTTTTCACCACCATTATTCATATTAAAAAAAATAAATTATTTGAGTTGATTAAGAAAAATGTCAGGAATTAAACACAAACCAGCAACGAGTTTAAAGAAAGGAGATTATGTAGTAGTTGATGAGGCTGCTTGTACCGTTACGGATGTTAAAGTATCTAGGGCGGGTAAGCATGGTCATGCCAAGGTTAATATTATGGCTATGGGTCTAGTTGATGGTAAGAAAAGAAGTGCTGTTATGCCTGGTAGCGATAGTGCTGAAGTTCCTATTGTTGATAAGAGAAACGCTCAGGTTCTTAGCGTTGCTAATGATAAGGTTAGCGTTATGGACGTTGAGACTTTTGAGAACTTTGACTTGGATATTCCTGAGGATTTCAGTGATGAATTAAACAGTGGCGATACGGTATTGTACTGGGTCGTTTTGAGTGATAAAATATTAAAACAGAAGAAGTGATTATTATGGGTACATTTCCAGAGGCTAAAGCGAGATTATTGGACAACATGTTTGTCTGTAAGAAGTGTAAGACTAAAATTAGGGCTACCACTCTTAGGGTTCTTAAGGGTGAAGTCAGGTGTAGGAATACTACTTGCAGATCTCAAGCTCTTAGGCCTATGAGGAAGAAATAAACAAAAAAACCTTTTTTTTGAGGTGGGTGTGGGTTTTACAGGATGGTTTTGGATTGGTTTTTAAATTATGGTGGCGTAATTGCTTTTTATGTCTTTATTGTAATTCTTGTTTATATTAATCGTAAAAAATTCGAGTTTGAGGGTAAGATTATTGCTCTTTACAAGACCAGTCTTGGTATAAAGTATATGAAGATATTTGCGAATAAGTATCCTCGTACTCTTATGTTCTTAGGAACATTTGGTATATACGTTGGATTCTTAGGTATGTTCTTAATGCTTGGCATGATTGGATTTGGTATTTATCAGCTTATTAGCATGCCTGACATGCCTCCTTTGTTCCAGCCGGTACTTCCTGGTTTTGAACTCCCTGGTGGTCTTAAAATACCTCTTCTTCAGGGATTATTAGCTTTATTCGTAGTTGTAGTCGTGCATGAGTTTGCGCATGGTGTCATTAGTAAATTATACAGTATTAGGATAAAAAGCAGTGGCTTTGCCATGATTGGTCCTATACCCGCGGCTTTTGTCGAGCCTGATGAGAAGAAGCTTGATAAGGCTCCTTATAAGCATCAGATGAGTATGTTCGCAGCTGGTCCTTTTAGTAATGTGTTGCTTGCTATTTTCATAACATTCCTTGTAATACTCGCCGGTTTCGGTAGTAATGCTTTGTTCGAGCCTTCTGGCGTGGAATTATTAGAGTTTAACGAGTCAGATGCGCGTTTTGAAAACGTCGAGGAAGGCATGGTTATTAAAAGCGTTGAGGGTCAGACTATAAAGACTCCTATCGACCTTACTAATTCTTTAGATTCTTACTCGCCTGGCGATAATGTCCTTGTCGAATTTAATGGTTTAAACAAATCTATAGAACTATTAAGCCATCCTCAGGATGAAAACTGGGCTTACCTAGGTGTCGTTGTAGATCCTGTTGTGAGTGCTAAGAATCCTGCTTTGGACTTCTTAAGACCGGTTTATTTCTGGTTATTCGGTAATATCCATAGTGCTGCTGACGTTCCTGTTTTAACCCTTATCATGTTCAAGTTATTCGGTGGCTTCGGCTTTGCTAGCTTCGGCTTATTAGATTGGATATTCCACTTAAGCATTGGTATCGGATTAGTTAACTTATTACCTATCGGACCCGTTGATGGCGGTAGAATGTTCTTATTAACACTCCAGAGGTATTTTAAAGATGCTACTGCTAAGAAAATATGGGGCGGTGTCAGTTACGTATTATTAGTACTTGTTATAATACTCATTTTCTTTCCTTTACTAAGAGGTTTTTTCTAAACCTTTATAATACACCTTTTCTTACCTTTTTTTTATGAAATCCGTTGATGAGTTGAAAAAAATTAATATGGCTGATGCGAAGGCTAAGCTTAAAGAAGGTTTAACTCCTGATTTGTTAATAATAAATTCCATAAATACCTTGGAAGAATTAGACGTTCAGATTAATTCTTTGAGTATGCGTTTGAAAGATTGGTTTGGATTTGTAAATCCTGGCTTAGTCAGGGATTTGAAAGATTATTCTGTTCTAGCCAAGGTAATACTAGAGGAGTATAAAGAATCTGAATATGGTGTTAGCATAAAAAAAGAAGAGGAGGATTTTTTAAAAGAATTCGCTCTTTCCCTCAAGAAATTATTAGACTTCAGGCATTACACTGAGAAATATCTCGAGAAAATAATCAAAGATTACATGCCTAACTTTTCTTACCTCGGCGGTATTAGGATATCCGCTAAGTTATTAAGAGAAGCGCGTTCTTTAAGAAGACTCGCGACTATGCAAAGCAGTACTATACAATTATTAGGCGCTGAAAAAGCACTATTCCGGCATATAAAAACAGGAGCTAAAAGTCCTAAGTATGGCTTTGTATTAAGCCATTCTATAGTTAAAGACTCTAAGGATAAAGGAAAAGCAGCTCGTTTATTATCTGACAAGCTCAGCATGTGTGCGAGGCTGGATTATTTCAAGGGAGAGTTCAAAGCATCTGAGTACGAAGCAGAGATAATGGCTAAGTTAAAATGAAAGAAATTAATAAGACTAGGATTTACAAAAAAGGAAGGGATTTAGTAACTAGGAATCCTTACACAAAAAAATATGAAAAGATAGATCCTCATCACAGTAAATTAGCGGCGGCTATAAAAAACGGTCTTAGCCAAACCGGCATAAAAGAAAACAGTAAAGTTTTGTATTTAGGAGCTAGTCATGGATACACGCCTAATCACGTCAGCAATATAGTGGGTAAGGGAGGTGTTGTTTTCTGCGTGGAGAATTCTATAGTAGTAGCGCGTGACCTCATATTATTATGTGAAGAAAAGAATAATATGCATCCTTTAATTTTTAGCGCGGATAAGCCCGAAGAATACAAGGATAGGATATTGAGTGTCGATGCTGTTTATCAAGACGTCGCTCAGAAAAACCAGATTGGTATATTCTTAAAAAACCTTGAGTTGGTAAAAGAAGGCGGCTTTGGCTTACTAGCTCTGAAAGCAAGAAGTTATGATGTTAGTAAAAAACCAGGCGTTGTCTTCAGAGAAGTACTTAAGGAGTTAGAAGAAAAAACCAATGTTGTGGATTTTAAATTATTAGATCCTTACGAAAAAGACCATGCTTTTTATGTAGTTAAGAAAAAATGAATCGTTACGCAAGACAAGTAAAACTTAAAGAACTAAGTAATACGGGACAGGAACTTCTTTCTTCTAGCAAGGTTGCTATAGTAGGCGTTGGAGCTTTAGGAACAGTCAGTTCACAACTACTTGTTAGGGCAGGTGTTCTTAATATTTTATTAATAGATAACGATACCGTTGACATTGTGAATTTACAAAGACAAGTCTTGTTCGATGAAGAAGATGTTGGTAAAGAAAAAACAATGGTTGCAAAACAAAAACTGGAGAAGATAAATTCTGAAGCCAGAATTGAATTGTTTAACGAATGGCTAACACCAGATAATGCTAAAGTATTGGGTGATTATGATTTAATGCTAGACTGCACGGATAATATGAAAGCAAGACACGTCATTAACGATTACTGCAAAGAAAGCAAAAAGATTTGGATACATGCCGCTGGTTCAGGAGTAAAAGGAAACATCCTAGTAGTTGATAATCCAGATACATTCTCGAAAATATTCAGAACAAACGAGAGCTTCGACAACTGCGAAGAAGTAGGAGTAATCAATACTTTAACAAACATTATCGCTTCGTTACAAGTAACTGAAGCCCTGAAGATACTAACCAAACAAAACCATTGTAAAGACCTAATCCGCTTCAACCTCTGGACAAACCAATACCACAAGATAAAGCTGAAATAAGATTTTAGCGTAATTTTATATACTTGTATGTCTTTGAATTATTATGGTTAAGTGTAGTTTTTGTAAAAATAAAATAATGGACTCGTTACCTCACAAGTGTAAATTTTGTAAAGAAATGCATTGTTCTAAACATTTGTTGCCTGAATCTCACGACTGTATTGGTTTGGAAGAATATAAGAAAGAAAGCCAGGAAAAATGGAAAAAGGCATTTTCTTCTAATCGGGTTAAGCATGGGGATTCATTTAAAGAATATGAACCTAAAAACCATGAAAAAAACAAAAAAGTCTCAACTAACAAATCCGAATCTAAAAAACATAAAGAAATTAATGTTAAAAATAAATTAACTGATTATGTTCATAGAAAATACAAAAACTTAGTATATTGGTTGAAAAAAAGAGAGAAACCCAAATACGCTTTTGAAAAAAGAATTAATTATTTATTAACTATAAGCTTGATATTATTTGCTTCATTAGTAGGATTTAATATCTTCTATTCGAACGCACCCAGATTGAATGAAATTGAATTATGGATAATAAACTTAGGTGGTATTTTAATACTAACTTCATTATTTTTCTTTGTTAAATATGGTTGGAAATTAGGAGAAATCTTGGTCTTAGAGGTTGATGAAAAAATAAGAGGCGTTGTGGTTTTTAAAACTGAGCATTGGTGGGAAGGACTGGTTATTTTAATAGAAGATTTAGTTGTTGAAAAAAATTATGAAGAACAAAGAAGAAATCTCCTAAGTAAAGTCGAAGAATACGGAAGTAGTATTAACACGAGTTCTATAAGTTTCGCAACTCATAAAGAGTCTGACATAGGATTTTATACAAGCCAAGGTTTTAACATTGAAAAAAATACTATTTTTTTAAGAAAGAAAATTGTTGAATAATTTGTGATAATTGGGATTTTCAAGTATTAAATTTATTGTAGATGTTTCTTGAACCATTTATTCATTAATAGAATAACTTGTTCTATTTTATCATCTAAGCTATGATCTCCGTCTTTAATAATTTCTAGTTTCGAATCTTTAGATAGGTATTTCATAGCTGATTTTGATTGTTCTAGGGGAATTGTAGGGTCTTTATCTCCATGTATTATAAGAACTGGGCATTTTAGTTTAGATATTATTTCTTCTTGATTAACAGATAGTCTTTCTTCAAAATATTCTTTTGTGATTTTAAAATTTTTATTGTCTTTTTTGTAAATCATAAATTCTTTATCCTTAAGTTCGTGTTTCAATTCTTCTTTTTGAATAATGCTTGGTTTTTTAGGCCCTGTTACGGGTGCTATTAAAACTAGTGTTTTCACATCTTCTTCATATGCGTGGATTGATGTTAATGCTCCTAGACTCTCCCCTGCTAAAGCAATATTATAATATCCTGTTTATTTCATATAACTTATT
>CAZAFP010000043.1:0-5608 GCA_964484835.1 uncultured Methanosarcinales archaeon | reverse complement strand
CTTATGTATGAATAAACCAACTCATCTAAGTATCTTCCTCTTTGTTTAGTACCCGTCCTTCTAGTTCCTTCATACTTAAAACCAGTCTTCTCAAGAACTCTAGCACTACCAAGGTTGTGAGGATATACTTTAGCTTGTAATCTTATAATGTCAGGATTTTCTTTTAAATATTCGTCTACGAATTCAGAGACTGCTTTTGTCATTATTCCTTTACCCCAGAATTCTTCTCCAAGCCAATATCCAAGTCCTGCCTCGTGCTCTTCGTTCTTACCGCCTTTTGTTGCGCTTATAACTCCTGCGAATTTATTCTCGTAAGTTATAGCTCTGTATTCAGAGTTATCGGCGGATTCTTCTAGGAATTTCTTAGCATCTTCTTCCGTATAAGGATGTGGGAACATATCAGTAAGGTTTTCTGCTATTTTTGGATTGTTAGCTTGTTCAGCCAAGGTTTTATAGTCTGATTTCTTTAATCTTCTTAGTTCCATCCATTACATAAAGAAATGTGTTTTTAAAAACTTTACCTCCTAAAAAGCGGATAATATCCGAAACACCTTTGTTAAAAAAAGATTGCTAAGCAATGTCCTAGCTAAAAATTAGAAAAGCTTAAATAAAAATATCTTAATCTTTCTTTGCTATGAAGTCTTATCACTGGGCTGATAAAATAGCCAATGATTTAATACATGAAAAGAAAAAGAGTAAATACGTAACCTCTGCAGGTATAACACCCTCGGGAATTGTTCACATAGGAAACTTCAGAGACATAAGCACATCCGAATTAGTCAGCGAATCCTTAAAAGATAAGGGTGAAAGTGCAGAGCTGATTTTTGTATGGGATGATTATGATCGTTTTAGAAAAGTACCTAAAGGAGTTCCTAAAGAATTTTCCAAGTACATAGGCATGCCCATATCTAAAGTTCCAGATCCATTTGGAGAGGAAGAATCATACGCTGATTATTTCAAGAAAGATTTTTTAAAAGCCATTAAAGAATTAGGTACAGAAGTTACTTTTATCAGCCAAACCAAAGAATACGAGTCTAATAAGTATTATCCTGTGATTAAGGAGGCTATGCAGAAAAGAAAAGTTATTGCTAACATCCTTTCAGAGTTTAAAACCCAAGGTATGACAGAGGAAGAAATTGAGAATTATTATCCCTTACAAGTTTATTGTACTTCTTGCGGGAGAGACAGCACTAAAATAAAAAGTTATGATGAAGAAGATGTTATTAGTTATATTTGTAAATGTGGTCATGAAGAAAGCGCTGATATTTCAAAGAAAAACATAGGTAAACTATCTTGGAAGATTGATTGGGCTATGAGATGGAAATTCTTAGGGGTTGACTTTGAACCAGGAGGTAAAGATCACGCTACTGAAGGGGGGAGCTATACAATCTCTAGTAAGATATCTGAAGAAGTTTTTAATCACGAACCTCCATACTTCCAAGGATATGAATTCGTAGGTATTAAAGGAATTTCTAAAATGTCTAGTTCTTCAGGAACAGGTATATCCCCTAAAGATTTGTTAGAGATTTACGAGCCTGAAATGATTAGATGGATAATGGCCAGGGCAAAGCCTAAATCCACACTTACTTTTAATTTTGGTTCCGAACTTATTAGACAATATGAAGAGTTTGATAAGTTGATAGATAATCACTTATCCAAATCCGCTAATAAAGAGGAAGAAAGAATCTTGTTTTTTTCAAAAACCAGTCCTGATAAGGAATGGCCTGATAATAGAGTTTCTTTCAGACAAGTCGCATCTATAGGTCAGATATCTCAAGGTAATTTTAAAAGGCTGAAAGAAATTTATGACCGCATCGGTCAAGATTATGACGAGGAAAATTTGAGGACGAGATTTGAAAAGTCTATGAACTGGATAGAAAAGTATGCTCCTGAAATGAAAATAGTTTTAAGAGAAACACCTAATAAAGATTATTACAATTCTTTAAGTGAAGAGGATAAAGATAAAATAAAAAAATTGAAAGATGGTTTGGAAAATAATTGGACTTTAGAAGGTTTAACCAGCCTAGTTTATAGCGTGCCTAAAACCCCCTGTATGACTGATAAAGAAAAAGTTAAGAGTCAGAGAGAATTTTTTAAAAATGTTTATCAGTTATTACTAAATAAAGATCGAGGTCCTAGGCTACCAACTTTTTTACTAGCTATAGGAAAGGAGAAAGCTGAACAATTATTAAGTTTTTAACAGTCGAAATGTATTAAAGGTATTAGCATCTCATCATCTGATACTCCTGAATGATGACCTATGAATTGTTTCTTTTTAGTGTCAGTATTGGCCAAGACTGGTTTTATGCTGTAATTTTCTTTCATTATTATTGTGTAATCTCCCACCCTGTCATAAATCTTAAATGTATGCTTACCTAATCCATATAATTTGTTTTTTATTATGTCTTCTGATTTGTAAAGCCAACATTTATTTTTCAATTCTTTTTTAACAATTCTTTCGAATTTTTTCTCAAAGCCTTTCTTTACATAAGCATAGGCAACCCTCACATCCCCTGATAAGGGTTGTGATAAGCACTCGTCTAAACCTTTTATTTTATCAGAGAATATTATTTTATTTCGAGGCGTGTCTATGTGACCATGATCTGATACCACTATTACTTTTGTTCCAGTACCTATTAATTTGTTATATGTTTTCTCTATTTGTTTGTCTATTTTCCAGAATAATTCATTAGTTTCTTTGCTTTTAACACCATATTCATGAGCACAACCGTCAAATTCATGTATGTAAATATGTAAGAATTTTCTTTTATCAGATTTTTTCTTAGCTTTTTTAGAGAATTTTTTAAGTGCGTTTTTATAGTTCTTAGCAGGTACAACTTGTGAGAACTTAGCCGCATGGTTAGTAAATTCCCCTGATGAAATTTCTCTGTCTATAAACAAGTAATTTTCTGCTTCGAAATTTTTTGTATAAGGTTCTAAAGGCATTATATCTTGTATTTTGAAGCTCACATCATTTAATGTTACCCCTCCAAATTTTGGTGTGAAAGGCAAAACACTCACTATACTCCCTACTTCTTTTAAGTATACATCCCATCCTGTTAATCCATGCTGAGCAGGAGGATATCCTAAAAAGAAAGAAGTATTGGCACAAGCAGTGGTGGAAGGGAATACAGTAGTCATTTTTTGTTTTAGGTTTTTGTAAAGAAAAGAATTTTTCTTTGAACTTAAATAATTATAACCCAAGCCGTCTACGACGATTAAAGCTATGTTTTTGTGTTTTTTGAGATCTTCAGAAGATAAGTTCTTTAATTCATTATATTCATGTTCGGAATTGAAATTTTTAGATATTGAACTCATTAAATTGATCATGTTATTTTTTTTATAATCTGGCTTGGTAAAATCCATGAAAATAAAAGGCGAATGTTTTATTTATAAAAATTCTGTTTTTTATAGAAACTTTTATTAAGAATTTGTATTACCAATTTTAATATATGAAATCTTTAAACACTGAGGACTTAGCTGCTTTTTGTAAGAAGAAAGGTTTTATTTTTCAAAGTAGCGATATATACGGAGGCTTATCTGGTTTTTTTGATTACGGACCCCTTGGTGTTGAGTTAAAGAATAATATAAAAAATGTTTATTGGAAAGATTTCGTTGTGAAAAGAGAAGACGTTGTTGGTCTTGATAGTTCTATTATTTCAAACCCTAAGGTATGGAAGGCCTCAGGCCACGTAGACACCTTCGGGGATTTAATCTTAACAACTGAAAAGTCTAAAACTAAGTTGAGAGCTGATCATTTTATAGAAGACACGCTTAACATACCAGGGGATGGTTTAAGCGCTGAGGAGATTAATGAGTTGATTAAGAAACACAACCTTAAGTATAAAGGCGAGGATTTTGAAGAAGTTAAAGATTTTAATTTGATGTTCCAAACTAATGTAGGCGCTGATACCAGTAAGAAGTCTGTTGCTTATTTGAGACCAGAGACTTGTCAAGGAATATTTACTAATTTTAGACTGGTTGCTGATTCTTCCAGGTTAAGTTTGCCTTTTGGCATTGTTCAAGTAGGTAAGGCTTTTAGGAATGAGATAAGTCCTAGGGATTTTTTATTTAGGTGTAGAGAGTTCGAGCAGATCGAGATGGAGTATTTTATAAATCCAGAAAAGGATATGGAATTATCAGAAGATGTTCTGAATACTAAAATACAGTTTTTGAGTGCGGAAGCTCAAGAGAAAAACAAAGACATGAAAGAGATTACTATTAAAGAACTGTTAAAGAACGATTCAATTAATAATTATCATGCGTATTGGCTAGCAAATTTTTATAATTGGTTTATGAAGCTAGGTCTTAGTTACAAGAATTTGAGGGTGAGAGAGCATCTTAAGACTGAGCTTTCTCATTATTCAAGCGCTACATTGGATATTGATTATAAATATCCTTTTGGTTATAAAGAAGTGTTAGGTCTTGCGAATAGAGGAGATTTTGATTTGAAACAACACCAAACTCATTCTAAGACTAAACTAGAATTGTTTGACGAAGCTAGTCAGAAAAAAATATTACCACATGTTATAGAACCCTCTTTAGGTCTTGAAAGGATTTTTATGGCAGTTATACATGAATCTTATAAAGATGATAAGGAACGCGGTAACGTACTGCTAAGTTTGCCTTCTGTTTTGTCTCCTTACAAAGTTTCTGTTCATCCACTTGTTAAAAAAGATGTTTTAGTTAGTAAAGCTAAAAAGTTATTCGAGGAATTAATTGATAACGACATTCCTGCTTATTATGATGAGAAAGCCAGTATTGGAAGAAGGTATGCTCGTCAGGATGAGATAGGAACTAGGCTTAATGTCACTGTAGATTTTGAGAGTGTGGAAGAAGGAAAAAATAAAGGAACAATTACTATAAGAGACAGAGATACTACAGAACAAGTAAGGGTTAAGGAAGAAGATTTTATTAAAGAAATAATATCTATGTTAAAATAAAAAAAAAGGTTTTGATTATTAAACAATACCATGAACATTTAATTAATATTTTGACTAGCAAGTATAGTCATCATAAAGAGAATAGGACAGGCGTTGATACTATCGGTTCTTTTGGTTATCAGTGCGTTTATGATTTGCAAGAAGGCTTTCCGCTATTGACTACTAAGTAAGTTTTTACAAGAGGTATTATCCACGAGCTTATTTGGTTGTTGAGAGGAGATACTAATATTAAGTATTTGGTTGATAATAACGTTAGGATTTGGAACGAGTGGGGATTCGAGGCTTATTTGGAAAAGAAAGGTTTAGAGATTGAAAAGTATACTCCTGAGTGGAATGAAGAGATGGATTATTACATAAATAGAATTAAGGAAGACGAGGATTTTGCAAAGGAATACGGAGATTTGGGTCCTGTTTATGGTAAGCAATGGAGGCATTGGGAGTATGAAGATGGAGAGATTGATCAGTTAGCCAATGCGTTGAAAAGTTTGAAGAAGAAGAGTAATAGTCGTAGGATTATAGTTACTGCTTGGAATCCTGCAGAAGTTAAGGATATGGCCCTACCCCCTTGTCATAGTTTTTATCAGATGGTTGTTAGAGGAGATTATCTGGATTTGCAGCTTTATCAGAGAAGCGCGGATATGTTTTTGGGAGTGCCTTTTAACATA
>CAZAFP010000042.1:0-5936 GCA_964484835.1 uncultured Methanosarcinales archaeon | reverse complement strand
AACCTTCTTAGCATAGACCTAGACAGCGAAGAATACGCCAAGAAAATAGAAGAGTTGGGTGCTGAAGTCAGAGGTTCTAGGATAAACATTCAAGAAAAACCCATAGGGGATAAAAAATGCGTCGTTAGTGGTAAAGAAGCAACTAAAGTTGTTTATGCCGCCAAGAGTTATTAAGAATGTATAAACAAGCCATAATAGCAAGAAATGATTTGAAACTTCCCAAAGGAAAGTTAGCCGTCCAAGTAGCACATGCCAGTGTAGAATGCACTTTAAACAGCAAAAAAGAATTAGTAGAACTTTGGAAAAAAGAAGGTATGAAAAAAACCCTGTTAAAAACTGAAGATAAAGATTCTCTCATGGCATTGTTTAAGAAAGCTAAAAATCAAGGATATAACGCTAATTTAATAAAAGACGCAGGTAAAACTGCCGTCGAGCCAGGGACTATAACTTGCATAGGTATCGGACCGCATAAAGAACAGGAAATAGATAAAATAACCAGTGACCTTAAATTAATATAAAAAAAGGTAAGGATTTATATATTACCTCTAATTATTTTTTAATCACTATGGATAAGATAAAATTAGGTCTTGTTGAAGAAGTTGAGTTATTAAACTCTGAAGAAACTAAACAAGAAAATGTAAGTGCTAGGATAGACACGGGTGCTATGTATAGCAGTGTCGATATAAGAATAGCAAGTAAATTAAACTTAGGTCCTATTGTTGGTTATAAAAGAGTAAAAAGTGCTAATGGTAATAGCTTAAGACCAATTGTAGAAGCCAAGATAAAAATAAAAGATAAAATTATAGAAACAAAAGTAACACTTGCTGACAGGGATAGAATGACTTATTCTATATTAATAGGTGTTAATTTATTAAATCAAGGTTTTATAGTAGATCCGAGTGTTAATGACAAAGTACCGAGGGAATAAATAATATGAAAGCTGCAATTGTAAGTCAAGGAAGTAAAAGTAGCGAATTAACCAAAGAGGCTATGGAGCAATATTTTGACGAAGTATCAGCTATAGATGTAAAAGAATTAGAGATAAACATAAGTGGTGACGACGCTGACATATTATACAAAGGAGAACCCCTTGGGAAATATGATTGTATCTACGCAAAAGGCAGTTATCGTTTCAGTCAAGCTCTACGTAGCTTAACCACTATCTTAAAAGGAGAGTGTTACATGCCTGTCGAGCCAGAAGCTTTCACAGTAGCTCATGATAAATTATTAACCCAGTTATTATTGCAAAATCATAGCATTCCAATGCCGAAGACTTACATAAGCACTACTGTAGATGCTGCTCGTAAGATACTAAGCAATATGAACTATCCTATAATAATGAAGTTCCCCCAGGGTACTCATGGAAAAGGTGTTTTATTCGCTGACAGCTTCGGCAGTGCTTCTAGTATATTAGACGCCTTGACTGCTTTGAAACAAAGCTTCTTAATACAAGAATATGTCGAGACTAGCAATAGCGACGTAAGGGCTTTCGTCGTGGGTGATAAAGTAGTCGCTAGCATGATAAGGAAAAGCGCCGTTGGTGAGCAAAGAAGTAATGTCCATATGGGTGGCCAGGCTGAGAGTATAGAATTGGATAATAAAACTAAAGAGATAGCTGTTAAAGCCGCTAAGGCCACAGGCGCGAATATATGCGGAGTTGATATACTGCCTGGTCCTAAAGGCCCTATGGTTATAGAGACCAATATAAGCCCTAGCGTTCAAGGTATTAGCGAGTATAGCGGCGTTGACGTTGCTAACGAAATAGCTAAGTTCCTTCATGAAAGAACTAAAGAATTCGTTTCGAAAAGAGAAAATAAGAATAAGAAAGAGATCATGGAAGAAATTAACAACGAAGGAAGTTTAATAACAAGTCTTGATTTTAAAGCCAGTAGGATTATCTTGCCTGAGATTGCTACTAATTATTCTAAGATAAAAACAGATGACCAAGTAGAATTAAACATGGAAAAAGGAAAGATATCTATTAAGAAAATAGATATTAGTTAAAAAATAAATTAATTTATTTCTTTGTCTTGTCACTTACAATCGCACTATTACCTGATGGGTCTTCCAAAGTCAGCTTAATTTTTTCTCTTCCCATCATAACCTTATTCAGTTTTTTAATGAGGTTCTTAGCTTTTTTCTTCTCAGAATCGTCATCAGTGCTATCCCTGACTTTTTCAATCTGGACCTTCATACGATTAAGAATTCCTTCTATGTTGGTAACGTATCCACTGCTTGCCTCGTTAGATTCTATGCTTCCAACCCTTGGTATTTTAATAGTTGCAGTGCTTGACTTCACAACTCTGACTTTCAAATCCTCATCAGATTCAACTTCGAAAGATTCTTTGATAGCTTTACCACTGGGTTCTTCTCTTTCAACATCAGATTTTCTATACCCACATTCTGGATTCTCACATTGCATGCTAAAAAGAATAATCTTGCCAAAATAAGGAATGTCTCTCTCCATCTGCATAAGTGTGAGAGTGTCCTTATTACAAAAAGCACAAGTTTCTCCTTTCAAAACCTCTGGTTCGGAACTCATAATTATTCTTCTAAATTATCTGTCGTGGCACTGTTTCTGTAGATCTCTGCAAAGCTAGGAGCTGCTATCAAATAGTCTTCTCCGAAACCTGCTAAGTCTCCACCTATAGCTTCACAGGTTTTCTTAAGCTTATTAATGGCTCTTTTCAATTCAACCATGTCTTTCTCTCTTAAAGGTTGTATGTTAACCAAGCATACAGTTTCGCCTTCTCTTAGTATATCTAAGATTCCTTTTATTTTAGAAAAGTCGTCCAAGACAAAAGGTCTTACTATTACTTTTTGAGAGCCACTTTGGTCTGTATATCCGTCCAGCTCTACATATTCTTCTTCTGCTTGTTCTCCCTCTTCAAATTCGTCTTCGTATTTTTTAGATAAGAATCTTTTTATCATTCTTTAAAACCCTCCTGTTTATGTTAATAAAGACGCGGTGTTAATTATATAAAGATTTCGCTTTTTTACAACTCTTTAACCATATAAGGACCTTCTAATTCGTACCCTAACTTTTCGTAATACTTTCTAACCCCGACGCCTGAAATAACTAACAACTTATCTTTATTATTTTCCTTACATAAGCGTTCGGCTTCGTTCATCAACTTCTTTCCAAATCCTCTGTGTTGAGTTTTATCACTATCTTCGCCTATCGCTATTGCCTTACCATAAACGTGCAACTCTCTGATCATAGCGGAATTCTCCGTAAATTCTTCTCTTAAAGCATCATTTACAAAACGCAGCCTTGTAAATCCTAGCAATTTATCTTTATTATCAACTAAACTAATGAAAAAGTCCTTTCCTTCGCTAGACTCGTACTCTACAGTTTTTAAACTAACAGGGTCTTCGATACTTTTATTTCCTATCTCTCTGGCTTTAATATCTTTAAGCTCGTAGCCTTTTTCATCCATCTTTTTCTCAACAAGCTGTCTCAGATTATTTTTAGTAACTCCATCTTCGCTATACTTAGTAGGTATGTCTCTTTGAACCCTCATAATCCTACAATACTCAGGAACATACTTAACCATCTCACTAAGTATGTCCGCGGCTTCTTCATCATCCAAGGGTTTATACTTACCTTGTTTATAATCCAAATTCAACTTAGTACCTGGCATAACCATCGTTGGGTAGACTTTTAACATATCAGGCCTATAAAGAGGATTTTCAAACAATTCTTTGTAACACCAAACGTCTTCCTCTTTACTCACTCCTGGCAGTCCTGGCATCATATGAAAATTAAGCTTGAAACCAAGATCTTTCAAAATCCTTATACTATCCCAACTATCCTTTAGAGTATGACCTCTGTGTGTTTCTTTTAATACCTTGTCGTAGAGTGTTTGTATTCCTAGCTCTACACGTGTACATCCTAGCTTGAGCATGTGATTACCATGGTTTAACAAACCCCAATCAGGCTTGGTCTCTATAGTCATACCAATACAACGAATATTACTAGTCTCATTTTCTTTTTGAGCTTCTTCTAAAGAAGTCTTATTCTCTTTCTTTAATTTTAACAGCTTTTCTTTAATCTTCCTAGCACGCTCACCATCTTTTATACTTCCTGGTAATAAAAAGAATTCTTTGAACTTATCAATATCGAAACTCTCAAAACTATTACTGTTGAAAAATAACTTAGAAAAATCATTCATAGCTTGGAAACTATCCCTGGCAAATTCTTCTTGATACTCATAACTATAACTAGGAAAAGTACCTCCCATTATAATAAGCTCTATTTTGTCAGGATTCTGACCAATAGCAATGTACTGTTCTAAACGATTCATAACTTGCAAGTAAGCATCATAATCGTTACGAATACCACGCATAGTCGCAGGCTCGTTACCCGTATAACTCTGAGGAACATCGCCGAAGTAACTATTAGGACCGCCAGGGCAATAAGTACACTTACCGTGTGGGCATTTGAAAGGAGCTGTCATGATACTCACGACTGCAACTCCAGAATTAGTCCTTATAGGCTTGGTATGAAGATACGGCTTTAATTCTTCCAAATCTTCTTTTTTAGCATTAAGCAATAATTCTATATCCGTAGGTATCCTCTTAATTTTATAAGTGCTACAGAGCTTGATTTTTTTCTTAGCTAGCTCTTGCTTGGAGGGTTTTTCCTTTTTTACGTATTCAATTACTGCTTCTATATAATCTTTCATAACAAAAAGTATTAACTCATTTTTTAAATAACTTACTTTCAATTTACAATTATTTTATAAATAGAACCATATTCACAAACTACTCATGAGTTACAAAAAAGTTGAAGATGTGAAACTTATAAACGGCATTGGCTTGAGAACTGAGTATGAAAATAATTCAGTATCCAGGCATATTTTCCACGAAAAAAGAGGCGAGATACCTTTAACGCGTATAAATAGTATTATTTCTCCAGATACTGTTTATAATATGAAAGATGAATTTATAATTGCCAAACAATTCTCTTTTAGCTACGCAAATAAATTGATGAACAGTTTCTTAATAAACAAAGAGTACGGAGGTGTTATGGATATAATTCCTGACGTAGAAGGCATTGTCTTAAATGGTGAAGAACAAAAATATGTTTTTGACGATTTAGAAAAAATTGCTAATGGATTTAATATGATAGCAGAATCAGACCTTGCTTTTTTAGACGAGTTGGATAAATTTGGTTATTCGGAGTCCGAAAGGAATAAAATATTTTTTAATTACGAGTCTATAAAGAATAACTCTTACGAGTCAAGCGCTAAAATAAATAAGGTATTGGATAAGATTAGAACATCTTAAACCTCTTTTTTTAATGCAAAAAAACAATAATATTTAAATAAAATAATGTACTCCTAGATAGAAGTAACGCGTTAAAAAAGGGGTTTGGAGGGGGTTATAAACCATGAAAGTTCCATCAATGAAAACAACACTATTAGTTCTATTAACAACGATATTCTTAATGCCATTCGTAGCAGCGAATGATGCTGAGTCAACATATGAATTTGCATTTGATATTCCTGATGAAGTTTTTGTTGATGAAGAATCAACTATAAATGTTACATTTGCTAATGTCACTTCTGATGGTGAAGGTTATGATGGTGTGAGGTTTATGTTTAATAAAACCAGCGGTGAAGGAAATGTAACTGTTGGAGCTTATGATTCTGAAGGAAATTGGTCTGAATTTACAGATAATGGTTATTGGGGTCCGGAAAGTGGATTTGACATTATTGCAAATTATAATAAAACAACAGAATGGAATGTAACTTTCAACAAATCGGGAAGTTACACTTTTAATGTTAGTTTAATCAATGCTTCAAATTCAAATGACGAAGTAATAGATAATACTTATAAATTAGTAACTGTAGAGGTAATCAACCCTCCTATACAAAACATTAACTCTTCAGAATATTTCCATACAATACAAGATGCGATAGATAATGCTA
>CAZAFP010000041.1:0-6064 GCA_964484835.1 uncultured Methanosarcinales archaeon | reverse complement strand
AACTATATAAATATTTCGTTACTGGTTGGTGGTTAATTATTTGGAAGGGTTTTTTTTATGAGGAGAACTCGAACTATGTGTGTTTAAAAATTGTTTAATAAGAAAAAGAAGAAAAGCCCCTTTTTGTTGAGTTAAAAAGGGAGGGGTGGTTAAGAATTAAACCAACAAAAGGGGCTTTTTCTTATCATTTAAGTCTGTGGCTTTTAGGGGGTTTGCGTAGTTCTTGTAGCCAAAGCAGACCAATCTTCATCATGTTTTTGTTGAAGTTCTCGCTGAGCGTGTATTTTTTTTTGTACATGTCATAGTTTATTATTCCCATGGTTTTCATAGGTGTGAGTATTCGATCGTAAAATTGTCTTTTGTTGTAGGAAAGTGTTTTTTGTTTTCCCACCAATGATTTTTTTTCGCTTTTAACCAGTGTCCCTTCGTGTAGTTGGGTGGCGAACATGCTCATTTCTGTTTTTCCCAGTTCTCCTCCGTTGATTTTCATTTCTTCTAATAAGAGGTCTGCCACGATTACTTGTTGTTCCGTGGCGAATATCACTTCGAATATGTTATCTGGGAGGTTGTACTGGTCGAATAATATAACCATATTAACCTTAGAAACACTACAGATATATAAATCTTTCTATTAGTATACGTTTTAGTATATCAGTTTGGTTTGTTATAATCAAAAAGTTAAAATAAAAACAAAAATAAAAACAAAAAATGAAAATAGTAAATTTCAAAGCAAAAACAAATTATCAACTAGGAAAAGAAATAAGTGAACAAACTCAAAAAAGCATAGAAAAAGCAATAAAAAACGCCACGTGGCTAAGTAAAATAGATCAAGAAAAATACAAAAAAATAAAAAAAATAACAGAAAAAAAATTTCCGGAATTAATAGAAGAACTAAAAGGAATGTCAGAGGGAGCAAACATACCCTTTGAAACAATATTAAAATTCAACATAAAAGAACTAATACCAAGAAAAATAAATAAACACCCAATAGATGAAGACTGTACAACACTAACGTTGAAAAACGAAAATAACACAATAATAGCACACAACGAAGACGGAAATAGACATGCAGATTTATTCATATATAAAGGAACACTCCCTTCAGGAATAAAAGTTCTAGGAACAGGCTATCCCGGGCAACTAATAGGATTTGCAACCACAATAACATCTAATGAGATATACTTTTCAGCCAATACATTAAGCTGTAGAGAAACAGGAATAGGAATACCTAAAAGATTCATAACAAGAAAAGCAATAGAATATGAAAACATACAAGAACTGCTAAAATTTTTAAAAAAAATCAATAGAGCACAAGGACAAAATTACACAATACATCAAAAAGAAGAAACATATAATCTAGAAGCGTCGACAAAAGCACACAAAATCACAAAAATTAAAGAAAGATTTGCACACTGCAATAATTTTATACACCAAGACTTGTTGAAGTTTGAAAACAGACCACCATCACACCCAACACACTATAGAAATTTTGTAGCACAACATCTAATCACACAAGCAAAAAATGAAAAAGATTTGATAAAAATTTTAGCAAATAGAAAATACGCACCAAAATCAATTTGCATGCTAAAAAAAGACACAAAACAAGGAATCATAACACTAGGAAGCACAATATACAAAAGCTCAGAACCAAACAAATTAATTATATCCACAAAACCAACAAACAATCCGAATTACGAACAACACATTATTTAATCAAGAGTTAACCACACTAGGCACAACTTCTTTTTCAACATAATCAGAAATTTCTTTACACCTATTCAAATCTTTACCAACCACTGTTAACTTACCTAATTCTCCACGATAAGATAAATCACTCCCAACAGGAGGCAAAGCCAAAACACCCCATGCACCATCTCTAGATTCGGAACCCACATCATAAATAGCATGTTCTTTCAAAGGAGACATTAAACTAGAATCACTGTATAAACTATCTGGATCACCATTAAAAATACCCTCTTTTATTTTAAGTCTTTTTCTTAAATAAACAGAATCGGACGGAACACTCCACAAACCCTCTCTGTTTTTAAAGTAATGTTTTAAAGTACCTTTATCTTTAGATTCCATCAACAAGTCAAACATAGAAGGTGTTTCTTCAGACCTATACCTATCCATCATAGCAATTTTATTACCAGTACTAGCACCCGGCCTAGGATTTAATTCTCCGTATTCTATTCTTCCATCTTTAGTTATATTAAAATCAAAATTAACTATACCTTCCACACCCTCTTTCGCATATAAAGATCCTATCTGTTTAGTTAAATCTTTTAACTGAGTTTCTAACATACTATTACCACCCATAGGAGAATAACTACCTACACAAGCTTTACTATCTTCTTCAGAAAATATAGATTCGCTTAAACCGAAAGGATAAACTTCTTCAGGATTAACTATCAAAGCATCAATGCTAAGAGTTCTATCCATATTCAAACCTTCAACTAAAAGTAAATCCTCACCATCATACAAATCTAAAAAATTTTTAAACTCGTCAGAATCTTTTGTAACTATAACACCAGAACCACCATCACCCTCTCTTCTAGAAGCATAAATTCCAAAACCTCTATCCAACTGTTTTAAATACTTTTCAGCATTATTTGCTTGAACCAATTCAAAATCAGGCAATTTAAACCCTTCACTCTTCAAAAAGTCGAATTGTTCAAGTTTATCATAAAATCTTTCCGCAACTTTTTTATCAACACCTAAATTAACTATTTTATCACCATATTTATCTAAAACATTAGAAGGAAAATGATGACTTTGATAACTTAGAAAATTTACAGAACCATGTGTTTTTAAAAGATTACTTACTAAATCATCTAATTCTTTAGACTGAACAACATTTTGATAAAATAAATTAGAATTATTTTCATAAGAAACACCAGTTAATTTTTCATCAGGAATTTTCAAATAATTAGACGGTTCAACCAATAAATCATCAGAGTGTATCCTCACAACAGAAAAATCAGAAGCATCATCAAACATACCCAAAGTATTAGCTATTTTAGACGAAGAAAAAATCACAGGAGTTTTAAAACTATTTAAAACATTAGAAGACGTATTTTCAGACGATACAAAGCTTAAATTTTCTTTTTGAACCATAAAAAACCTCTCATAAGCTAAAAAAAAACAAATAATCCTATTTTAATAAAGTTAAACAAGTATTTAAATCTTTATTTACTGAAGCATATAGATAAAAACCACATCATTATGTATAAAAAAGTCATTTTATCCTTTTTTTATGAAACAGAGGCTTTTTTACTATTTTTTATGTATTTATTTTTTGTTTTTGTGCTTTGTTAATTTTTGAGAATTATTTTTAAATAAAAAGTGTTTTCCAATAGAGTTATGAAAGTGCTTGTATTCGTGGATTATCACGATCAAAAAGAATATTATGAAACATTGGCTAAGAAAGCCGAACATGCAGATTTAATACTGGGAGCTGGAGATTATAGTATATTCGGCAACGATCTTAAAAAGATAATGAAAGAATTTGATAAGTTTGGCAAGCCTTGTTTTTTCATACACGGCAATCATGAGAGCGAGGAAGAAATGGCGGAAGCAACCAAGGGTTTGAAAAACGTTAAGTGGATTCATAAAGAAGTTGTCGAGCAAAAAGGTTATCATATAATTGGCTACGGAGGAGGTGGTTTTGAGAAGTACAACGAGGATTTCGAAGATTTTGTAAAAAGCCAAGAATTCGTCGATAAAACTATTTTGTTGATTCACGGCCCTCCTTATGAGACTATCCAAGATACTTTACATCCTGGTATGCATAGCGGTAATGTTTCATACAAAGAATTTATAGAAGAAAAACAACCAAACTTAGTGATTTGTGGCCATATACACGAGACGGCTGGTTTGAGTCAGACTGTTGGAAAAACGATAATTTTAAATCCTGGGCCTGAAGGAGTATTGTTAGATTTATGATATTTGAAAAAACCAAAGTAATACTAGACACTAATTTTTTGTTAGTACCTGGAGAGTTAGGCATAGATATATTCTCAGAGATAGAGAGGTTGTTAGACGAAAGGCATAAATTGATTGTTTTTGAAAATACTCTTGAAGAGTTAGAAACTCTCATCCACAGAAGCAATTCTAAAGAATCTATTAATGCCAAGTTAGGTTTTGTTATGGCAAAACAAAAAAACTTAAAAACGATTAAGGGTTTCTCAGGGCACGTAGACGATATTATTGTGGAGTATACGAAAAGTAACCCGAGTAAGTTTATTGTTGCTACACAAGACAAGAAATTAAAAAGTCGGCTTAAAAGAAATAACGTTAGAGTTATTGGAGTTAGGCAGAAGAAATATTTGGTTTTGGGGTGAATAAGAAATTGTTTTACAAAATAAAAGTTAAAGATTATGTAAGGATACCACCTAATAGATTTGGTGAAGATATAGATTCAGCCATGGTTGAGGAAATAAAAAAGAAGTACCAAGGCCATATCTCTAAAGATTTGGGTACTGTTATCGATGTTACAGAAATCACAAATATAAAAGAAGGTGTTATAATACCTGGAGACGGCGCTAGTTTTTACGAGACTGAATTCGAATTATTAACATTCATTCCAGAGCCAAAGGAAGTTATCATGGGAACTATTAAAGACATGGCTGATTTCGGAGCATTTATTACAATGGGCCCGTCAGAAGGTATGATTCACATCAGTCAAACCATGAATGATTTCGTGAGTTTTAGCAAAGACAAGGCTTTATTAGGAAAGGAATCTAAGAAAACACTAACCGTAGGAGATAAGTGTAGAGCTAGAATCATTAGTGTTTCGTATAAAGACTTGACTAATCCAAAGATAGGTCTTACTATGAGACAAGAAGGTCTTGGTAAGAATGAATGGATTGATGCTGATTTAAAACAAGAAAAAAAACAGGAGGCGAAATAAATTGGCTGTTAAAAGAGAAGTTTGTAAAAAGACTAAGAAATTTATGGATGATCCTAATTTTAAAGATCATAAAGCAGATCAAGGAACTACTACCAGTTGGCAAGGAAGGGTTTATGTGTTAGATCCTGAGAAGTCAGAAATAGGTAGCAAGATGAGCTTTAGCGAGAAAGGAGAATATGCAATAAAAGTAAGGTAGAAAAATGGAAATAAAAAAATTATCAGAGGAACAATCAGTGTTGCCAAGAAAAGAATTTGTCTTTCTAGTAGAATATGAAGAGAAAACCCCTTCTAGGCAGGAATTGAAACAAAGCCTAGCTTCAAAGGTTAAAGCTAAACAAGAGTTAATTGTAGTTAAGAACATAAACAATCATTACGGAAGTAAGAAATCAGAAGTTTTAGTACATGTTTACGATAAAGAAGAAGATCTTAAAACCATAGAAGAAGAATATTTAGTTAAAAAAAATCAACCTCCTAAGAAGGAAGAGGAAGAAGAAAAATGAGTGAAAAGAAAAAATACCAAATTTGGAAATTATACGAAGTTAAAGACGGGAAGTTATCTAGGAAGAATAAGTTCTCCCCGAAAGCCGGAGAAGGTTATTTCTTAGCAGAACACCAAGATAGAAGGACATGTGGTAAGACGAACTACATGGAAAAGAAATAGAAACTTTTTTTAACTTTTTAGTAATACTTTTTCTTTATGGGTGTTTATACTAAGACTGGAGATAAAGGTACTACGACGAGGTATGACGGGAAGCGCGTACCTAAAAATGATTTTTCTGTATTAATAGTAGGTAAGTTAGATAATTTAATGGCTAGTCTGGACTCAGCATATGTTGGTGTGAAGAGTAAAAAAGTTAGAAAGATAATAGATGAAGTGCAAGATAAACTGTGGCAAACCGCAGGCGAGATAAGCCTTGGTAAACCAGGTAAGAAAATAAATAAAGAAATAAAATATGAAGACATAGAAGTCTTGGAAAAATATATAGATGAATTTTCTCAAAAAATGAGTTATTTCGTTAGATTCAGAACAGAATCCAGTACGAGAATTAACGAGGCCAGAGTGAGATGCAGAGAGTTAGAAGTGCCACTCACTAAGTATTTAAAAGAAGGAAAGGTGAGGCCTGTTGTTTATCAATACATAAATAGATTAAG
>CAZAFP010000040.1:0-6246 GCA_964484835.1 uncultured Methanosarcinales archaeon | reverse complement strand
GGGGGATGTTATAATATTTGAAGCTGACAGACCTATACCTATAATTCACAGAGTTGTGGATTTGGAAGAATCAAACGGAGAGTACATATTCAGAACTAAAGGAGATAATAATCCAAGTTACGAAGTTACTCTAGGCGAGGACTCAATAGATGAAGAAAGAATCATAGGCGTGGCTAAAATCAGGATACCTTACCTTGGTTATCTGAGGGTTTGGATGGCAGAATTTATAAATATATTTAGAGGTGCTTTATGAAAACATTAATTATATACGCGCACCCTAACAAAGAAGGGAATAACGGATTAATACTGAAAAATGTTAAGAATTTTTTAAAAAATACTAATTATGAAATATTAGATTTATACAGTATGAAGTATAAACCAGTCTTAGAAGATAAAGAATTATACACACAAGGAAAAAAACACAAGAGTAAAACAACTAAAAAATTACAAGATAAGATTTCTGAATCAGATAAAATAATTGTTATATACCCTGTATGGTGGAATAATATGCCCGCCATCCTAAAAGGCTTTTTTGAGAAGATAATAACGCCTGGCTTTGCTTTTAAATACAAAAAATACTTCGGATGGCTACCAGTACCCATAGGATTATTAAAAGATAAGAAAGCAGTTGTTTTTTTAACAACCAACAGTCCAAAATGGATTTATTGGACCTTGCAAGGAAGAAGAGCTAGTAAAACTATAAAAAATGATTTACTCGGATTCTGCGGAGTAAAAACAAAAGTATACCACCTCGGACACGCCGTACACCCCGAAAATAACAAAGAAAAAATAACTAATATGGTAAGGAAAGGCCTTAAACAGTTAATGAAAAAATAGAAAGTAAAAAGAAGGGGTTGTGGTCTAGCTTGGTTATGATACGCGGCTGGGGGTCGCGTGATCGGGGGTTCAAATCCTCCCAACCCCATCATTTTAAAAATTCAGATGTATTGCTCTTCTGCCTTAGCCAAATTTAAAGTATGAGAAGAACCCTGATCATCAACTAAAGACACCAGATTTTCATTTTTATCAGAGCCAAACAACTTACAAGCAAAGCCACTGTTTAAAGCACTTACTTCGACCGAAACTTCAGATATATCATAATCACCAATAAAATCGAACATTTGTAACATGTACTCCTCCTCAGCATCTGAAGAAACAAGATCCAAATCTAAATCACCATCTTCAAAAAAAATGCCCTGATAAAAAAGACAACTAGAAATAGCAATACTGTATAAGGAATCGCCAAAATCTAAATTAACCTCGCCAAAAGTGTCTATTTCCACCTCTTCAAAACGATTATTTTTTTCTAAAAAAGAAGTCTCAAAACCTAACTCATCGGTATAATTCAAACTTAAATGCTCAACCTCATCAGAATATAAACCTTCAAATAAAAATCCAGAAAAAAGATAAACAGAGAATAAAATAAATACAAACAAAGAAGCCAACATAAGAAAGAACTTGTTTCTCATAATAATTAAAAAAACTAGTATTTATATAAAAATATTACCATAAAAAAAAGACTGAAAAAAAAAGAAGTATAGCTATCTAATTCTTTTTAAAAGCACTAGCTGTTTCTAACAAGTCAACATGACCGAGGAACACAGCCCTACAACAAGACCTCTCAACGCCTAAGCTATCAAGAACTTCCTTTTTATCCTCGCCCTTCTCAACTCTTTCTTTATACTCCTCCCACAAATGACCTATGGGCTTTCCACAGCTGAAACATCTTATTGGTATAATCATTTTTAACGATAACTCTTTTGTCTTTTTGCTCTTGCCTGACCTTGACTATTAGGCTTGCTAGTTTCTTTTCTCCTAACATCAGCTACTAATAACTGCCTATCATATTCTAAGTAAACATCTCTTAACTTAGAATCATACTCAGCTAATGCTTTAGCAATAGCTAATCTAACCGCATCACCTTGGCCACTAGGACCACCTCCTGATACAGTTACGTGAATATTAACTTTCTCTGCAGTTTTACCCGCAAGAATCAAAGGTTCTTTTATACGATCCCTTGATATTTTAGGACTTAAAAATTCTACATTCGTATTATTAATATAAACTCTGCCTTTGCCTTCTTTTAAAGTAGCTCTGGCAACAGCCATTTTTCTCTTACCGCTTGTGTGGATTGGTTTTTTCATAATTTAGCACCTAATTCTTTACTTATTCTTTCAATACTAACACTCCCTATATTATCTGCTTTTTCAACATTAAATTCTTCAAATCTTTTTATATCTTCAGATTTTAAATTTTCAGGAATGCCTTTGTAACATTTAATCCTAGCATAAGCCTCTCTACCTCTAGACTTCTTATGAGGTAACATACCCCTAATCATTCTTTTCAAAACTCTTTCAGGAGCCTTAGGAAAGTGAGGACCTACACCCGGAGCACCCAAGTCTTGTTTCCATTTGAACTTATCAATTATTTTTTTAGGGTTTCCTGTAATCCTTGCTTTTTCACTATTAACAATGTGTATTTCTTCTCCTAATAAAGCGTTCTTAGCCACATAAGTAGCCATTCTTCCTACAATCATATTTTCTGCATCTATTATCATTTTAACCATCATCCTATGATTCTTACTTTTTTACCTTCAGGATTATTCTTAACTAAATCTCTTATGTTTAAAGCTTTACCCTTTGTATTTATTTTCTTCATAGCTTCCTCTGAGAAACTATAAGCCGCGACATTAACACTATGACTTAACTCACCCATGCCCAGTACTTTTCCAGGGACTATGACAGTCTCGTCTTTTTTAGTATTGCTTGATAATTTGTAAATATTAACATTTATTCTATTTCTAGTAGGCTTGTCTAAATCCTCAGCTACTCTCTTCCATATATTAACCCCTTTTTCTTTAGAGGTCTTTCTAAGTAACTGCTTTAGTTCTTCCATTTCTTGATTTTTTTGTCTTGTCATTTTTTCTCTACACGTTTTTATTATCTTGTTTTCTTGAAATGCGGGGGACGTGATTTGAACACGCGCACCCACTAAGGGACAAGGCCCTCAACCTTGCGCATTTGACCAGGCTCTGCCACCCCCGCGTTTCTCTAAAAAGCGGGTTCTTATAACTTTTTCAAGAGCTTACCAAATTCATCAAGTTGTGAATCCAGCTCTTCGACACCTCTCTTTATTATTTTCTTGGCATCCAATTGTCCCCAAGGTTCTATTCTGAATACGAAATTTTCGTGTGGATTATCATATTCAATTTTTACTATATTATCATTTATGCCTTTACAAGCATCAATTAATTCAGGAGTGTTTATGCTTTTCTCGTCAATCTTACCGTCCTTTATTATTTGAGGAGGATAAGCCTCTAAGTATTCTTTTAACTCGCTGCTTTTGTTATTAACCGTGATTTTAGGTTTGTAATAATAACTAACTAAACCAGCATTCCACTTACTGTGTTCAGTACCCCTTCCCAACCTTGCATAAGCTATTAATTCTATTTCTTGCCCTTCTCCTAATTTAACAATAGGAGTTTTTTCATGGACTGGTTTTACTTTAGAGTCTTTTGATTTTAAATCTCCTGCGTAAACAGTCTTAGGACCTTTAGCTTTCAAAGTCATAGTTACGTGAGTAGCCGCGGAAGGTTCTTGATCTTTCTCGGCAAAGTTATAACTTTCTAAGTCAGTGCTTAAAACAAGCAATCCCATTCTGTGAGCTAACATTTCATCATACATTGCTGAAGAGTTCTTTTTAATATCTAAAGTACTTATTGCCATAGTAGGCACTTCTGAGGATAATACCCTTCTAAGACTGTTAACATATCCTGGACTAGTGCCTTCTATTTCGAAAACGTATTTCTTTTCATCTTCAGATATTTTTTTTATTTTCATACTCTTCTTCCTCTTTTACCGCCTTTCTTTCTACACCCTCCGTGAGGATGAGGAGTCACGTCTTCTATAAGACCTATCTTCAGTCCTTTTCTGGATAATGCTCTTACAGCTGCTTGTGCTCCAGGACCCGGGTTCATAGGACCATTGTGACCGCCAGGCGCTCTTATTTTAACGTGAACACCTGTTATACCTTTATCCATAGCAAGCTCAGCTACTTTTTTAGCAGCAGTCATAGCAGTAGTAGGATTACTTTTTAACCTATCACTTTTTACCATTTGACCCCCTGTTGCTAGAGCTATAGTAACAGAGCTAGTCATGTCTGTAACGTGTAAAATTATATTATTATAAGAGGCTCTTATGTGTGCAATTCCCCATCTTTGTTCTTGTTTAGCGCTCATTTTTCTTCCTCTTTAGGTTTTTTCTCTTCGGCTTCCGCCTTTTGAGTTTCATCAGCTGTTTGTTTATCCTCTTTCTCTCCTTTATCTTCAGATTTATCTTCAGCTTTTGATTCTTCCTTTCCTTTTTTATTCTCTGAATCGTCTTCCTTCTTACTTTCTTTCTTCTCTTTAGTTTTCTCTGCTTCTTTTTCAGGATCATCAATTTTATCCTTGGAAGGACCTTGTTCTACCAATTCAGGATGATTCTCGTCATTAAAGCTTGACCCTGCATAGTAAGCTACAGCGTTTTCCTCGCTTACTCTTACTAAATAACTAGGGCTGCTAATCATCTTACCATCAACACTTATATGCCTATGGACAATCATCTGTCTAGCTTGCTTCATGCTTTTAGCAAGGCCTTTTTTGTAAACGACAGTTTGTAATCTTCTGTCTAATAATTGTTTATTTTCTAAACCTAGAACTTCATCTAAGTTTTCTTCTTGTATAAGATTTAAAGATTTTAGTTTGGAAAATAATTGTTCTTTTTCTTTAGCTGCTTGGACACTAGGCTTAGTGACTAAAGATTTGGCTATATCTTTAAACTTTTTAAGTTTAGAACCAATCTTGTAAACCTCGCTTTTGTTAACCAAACCATACTCCTTTATTAAAGACTTTTCTTCTTCTAATCTATCTTTTTGCCAAGGATGTACCGGCGTGTTGTAAGTGTTTTTTTGTCTTCTAGGATCTCCCATTTTTCAATTACCTTTTCTTACCACTAGTTTTATTTCTTTTATTTCTGAAATTAGACTTAGTCCTTTGACCTCTAACAGTTAAACCCCATTGATGCCTCAAGCCTTTGTAAGACTTGACCTTTTTCATTCTTTTAATATCATCTTCTAAAGTTAACCTTAAATCAGGACCGAATACGTGCTTATCTTCTCCAGTTTCATAATCTTTTCTTCTGTTAACCAGCCAATCTGGAATGTCATATTTGAATGGATTAGCGATAATCTCATCTAACTTTTTGACTTCAGCATCAATTAAATTACCTGCTTTCTTATGCTTGTCAACACCAGCTATTGTAAGGGCTGCATTAGCAAAAGCCGTATCTACGCCTTTGATTTTTTTCATAGCATACAATACAGGCTTCTCTCCTTTTAAGTCGGTGTTTGCCAACCTTACGATGTGTCTAAATTCTGCCATTTTTTATTAATCCTCACACCCAAAAAAATATTCGCATAGAAATAGCAATTATTTCCATCCTATGCGCTATTAACTCGGACGTACAACCTAGAAAAAACTAATCATTTATAAAACTTATGCTTGGGAAATTATTATTCCATTAATAAGAAAAACTTAAAAACAACAGATTTTACAAAGAGAATAATGGAATCAGAAAAACGTTATAAAATTATTTATAAAAAGAATGAATGTATAGGCGCATTTGCCTGTGTAGCCGCCGAGCCCAAGCATTGGGAAGAAAACGAAGACAAAGCAGATTTAATAGAGGGAATACACGAAGGAGAAGAAGTTTACATAAAATATTTAGACGACTTGGAAAATAATTTAGAAGCAGCACAAAGTTGTCCAGTGAATTGCATTCACATAATAGATCAAAAAACAGGAAAAGAATTAATATAAATAAAAAAAAAAGATTTTGGAGAAAAAAAAAGAGGTGTGTTTTAATGGCAAGAATAGCAATAATGGGCTTAGAAGACTGGCAAAAAGAATATTTTAGTAACAGGATTTTGGACCAGACAGCAACGTATCACAAAGAAAATATAGTTCTTAACAAAGAAACTAAAGATGCTGAAGTAATAGCTTGTTTTATATTTGGAATATTTGATAAAGAAAAGTTGAAGAAATATCCTAATCTTAAACTAATAACTACTATGAGTGCGGGTTTCGACCATATAGATATGGACTATTGTAATGAAAAAGGCATAACTGTTTGTAACGCTCCGAAATACGGAGACCATACAGTTGCAGAGTTAGCATTTGGTTTAATTCTGAATTTAAGCAGAAAGTTA
>CAZAFP010000039.1:0-6266 GCA_964484835.1 uncultured Methanosarcinales archaeon | reverse complement strand
GTTATGGTTTCATTGATGTTTTCGGTCATGATAATTCGGGTAACTTAGTCATTATAGAATGTAAACGATACGTCGTGGGTTTAAGCGCGGTGCAGCAATTAAGAAGGTACGTTGAAAAAATAATGGAATTAAAAGGCTTAAGCGCTGATAAAATAAAAGGTATAGTAGCGGCGCCTAGCATAACAGTTAGTGCGGAGTCCATGCTTAAAGACTGGGGTTTCGAATTTAAAATGGTCGAGCCTCCTAAACGCTTAGAGAAATATAACAAAAGTCAAAAAAGCCTTGGGGAATTCTAACTTAATTTTTAACAAATATAAATCCTATTATCAAAGGTATTAACAAAGTATATATTATCAAATAATTAACAGGTTCTACTATTTCATACATTAAAATAAGAGTTCCTGCTATTACTAAAAAACCATAAAATCCTTTAATTTCTTTTTTATACTCGCTACCTATGATGCCTGCTAATATTATGATGGACCCTATTAAAAATATTATAAGACTTACTAAAGAGTCTAAAAAGTTCACTATGATACTTATTGTTAATAATATTAAGCCTGTAAGGGTTAAAATCTTATCTTTTAACATACTTTTTTCAGAATAGTTGTATTATTTAAATTTTTGTTTTAAAAAAAAGAAAAAAAATCCCTGGAAAAGGGTTTTTATGCTTCAAATATAGCGTCGTGCAGCTCCCAGAACATTCCTTGTTCTTCAGCACACCATCCGGCATGAGCTAGTTCGTCTCCTCCTACTACTGGGAAGTCTTTATAGACGAATAATACTGTTCCGTCCTCGACATAGTTTTCTTTAATACTTCCTAGTGTTTGTTCGTAGAATCTCTGACAGAACGGACATATGAAATCGCTATACTCCACAATTACTACAGGTGCATCTTCATCTCCTACTGTTCTTGCGTTTTCTAAATCAACACCTTCTATTAATCCACGGTCACCTTCTGCTTCATATCTGGCTAATTCTTCTTCTATAGCTGTTTGGAATGCTTGGAATGGCTGAGCTCCACTAATAGTTTGGCTGTTTACTATGAATCCTGGCGTTCCTCTTAATCCATTGTCTATTGCTTCTTGTCTCTCTGCAGCTACATTATCGTTATATCTTCCTTCTTGCATACAACTTTCAAATTCCCCTGAATCCATGCCTAAAGCTTGTGCTAATCCTTCTAAGCTACCGTCTCCTTCTGGAGCACTTGGCTGGCTAGGTTGTTCGGTTTCTTCTGTAGGTGTTCCTGGTTGTTGTATTGTATCTCCTGTTATTCCAAATCCTGCTGTAAATACAGATATCACTAACAATACTCCTAAGATTCCAGATACGATTTGCCAAATTGCGGTCTTACTAACTGTTACTGTTTCTTCTTCTACTTCTCTTGGTTGTTCCTGTTTATGGCTTGATCGTCTTAGTTTTTTCTTTTTTACCATTATTTTTTACCTCCTAAAAAATTTTAATTCATACTTTTTTTAACGGATTAGAGAATATATGATATATATTTTAGGGCGGGAACTGTTAGCTGAAAAAAGAATTATCTGCCTTTATTATTCGTTAAAACAGTTAAAATTGTTCATTTTTGCTAAAGAAAGATTATTTGTGGTTCCCAAGGTATAAATAGTTGTTTTTTCCTTTCTTTTCTTTTTTAACAAGGTTTTTACCTTCTAAACGCTTTAATATTTCACTAAGCTTGGCTTTTGACACTCCTAATCTTATGTAAAGAGTTGACTGACTAACACCTTCTTCTTCCCTTATAGATTTCAAAACCCTTTGCTCTTCTTTATCAAGAACTGACAGAATAATATTGAATTTTTCATCTTGACTATTCTTATTTTTATGATTTTCAATATGCTTTATTATTTCTTCCTCTCCTTTATAAAAAGCTATCAGATAAACACCAAGAGCTAATATAAAACCCACGATTCCAAAACTAAAACTAGTAAAAGCAAAACTATCTTCTATTCCTTTACAGTCCATAGGCTCAAAACAACCAAGTTGTTCAGCTTCTAAAGATAGAGAAGTATGTATGTAAAAAAGAAATATTCCTAATGCTAAAGATAATACTATTAAAACAAACCCTAGTTTTTTATTTATCATTTACCCAAACCTTAAAAAGATAGTATTGAAAACTTATTTAAAAATATAACTATTATATCCCTATCTTGCCACAGTCGCATAATCTGGTATTGCGCTGGTCTCGAAAACCAGTCCTCTTTAGGATTCCCGGTTCAAATCCGGGCTGTGGCGTATTCACTATGAGTATGAAAAAAGATTGTTACGAATTATTGAAAAAAATACCTTGTGGTAAAGTAAGTACTTATAAAGAATTAGCAAACGCGCTAAACACCAAATCTTACAGATATATGGGAAAGATACTCTCTGAAAACCAGGAATTAATAAAAATACCTTGTCATAGAATAGTAAAATCCAATTCTGAACTTGGAGGATACGCAGAGGGAATCCAAAAAAAGAAAGAACTCTTAAAAAAAGAAGGCTTGGAAATAAAAAAAGGGAAAATTTTAAACTTCGATAAAGCATTTTTCAAATTCTAATCTTCTCCAATATCAGACACGTATATGTCTCCTTCAAAAGCAATATCGTCGTAATTTCTACCTTCGAAAGCATCTAGTTGGAATCTGAAACTTCCTCTTTTAAGTTCGGATAACAATGCATCGTCTAATTCACAACTAAGATCAAAACTATTGTATTTCTCTATCTCGTAATCACTAAATCTACAATCAATATTGATTTTCTCGTCATCCCCGCCTAGAACATTCACAGTAGCATCATCTAACATCAAATAATCAAACCTTTCATTATGTATGGTCAGTATTAACTCACCATTTTCTAGAATTATGTCATCGCAATCCATACCGGGACCCATAACGCACCTATCTCTAAAAAGAGCCGAACTAGTCATTGTATGGGCTGTTTCTGCCTGCTGACAACCAACTATAAATAACGTTGCTGCCAACACCAATACTATAAATACATTCTTCATAATCAATCAGTATTAATGTTTTTATTTTTATATTTTACTCATTTAAATCCAGTTCATTCCCAAAAAGAATTCCTTTTTTAAGCTTTACAGGACGCCAGCCATCTTCTATTAAATCAGCATTTAACCATTTTGCTAATTCAAAAGGATTACCGATAGTCGCGCTGAGACCTATCAATTGAGCTTGTTTAAAATTCTCAAGAATTATTGTTATGACAACCTCTAAAGTAGGACCTCTATTCACATCATTAAGCAAGTGGATTTCATCAACTACTAAAGTAGAAATATCTTCTAACCAAGGAACTCTATGTCTTATAAGACTATCTAATTTTTCACTAGTAACTATTATAACATCACAGAGCTCCAAATATTTATCAACTGCATCCACATCACCGCTCCCTATACCAATTCTCAACTCAGGATAAGCCTCTTTAAAATATTCGTATTTTTCAGATGCTAAACTACGCAGAGGAACTATATAGACTCCTTTTTTTCTTTTATTCAAAACACTATTTAAAAGAGATAACTCGCCCACAAGAGTTTTTCCACTCGCCGTAGGCGTGCATACTAATAAGTTCTTATCTTCAAAAAGACCTGCTTTTACGCTTTTAAACTGGCTGGGTCTTAAATCCTCGAAACCTTTCTTCTCAAGTAAAGAATAAACATTCTCTGGAAAATAACTTTTTAACTCGTTAAGTTTCATATTACTGGGGAATTAAAGGTTTATTAAATAATTAATGTCTTGAAATTGTAAAAGATTCTATTACTTCTTCTTCTCTTTCATTCCACTGGGCATTAACTACCACTCTATAAATACCTGTTTCGTTAAGTCTTATATCTTTTTGATTCCATTCATGTGCTATATCGTAATACTCGCCTTTAGATAAAGTAACTGTTTCATTAATCACAGTTTTTATTTTTTCATAACCACTAAAAGCCAGACTTTTTTCTAATTCTGCAATAACATTTACATTCACATCTAAATCATTACAGTTTTTTATTTTTGAGTGCATATTTATTTTTTGTCTGTCTACTAAGAAGTAATCTTTGGCATAATCTCCTATTTTTACTTTAATTATTTTTTCTCCGAGGCAAGGTTTTAATTCGTGTTTATAGATTGAACCATTTTTAGAATTTGTTCCTTCAGATACTTTTTTCCAAGTGTTATTTTCATTAACTGATCTTATATAAATACTATAACTGTCTTGTTCTTTTAAATCTATAATTCCTTGTATTTCAATATAATCGCCTGTATAAATTGCTTCTTTAATATTTAAAACAGGCTGGTTTTTCGTTTCGAAAATATCATTTGCTCGAACTCTCCCCATTCCTTGTTCATACATATTACTTCCCAAATCTTCAGTATTTGATTGTAATATGGTTTTTATTTCCGTAGGGGATAATTCAGGATTATTTTCAATCAATAAGGCAACTAAACCAGAAATTAGAGGTGTGGACATGGAAGTTCCAGACTTATTCTCGCGAGAATCACCTGGTACTGCTGCATAAATATCTAATCCTGGTGCGACTACATCTGGTTTCATCATAACATAGTTAGTTTCATTTTCTTCCCATGTAACTGGTCCTGTAGAACTAAAAAAAGCAATGTTGTCTTGTTTATCACTAGCACCTACACTTATAACTTTTCTTGCGTTACCAGGATTCCCTACTGCGTTTTCTGAGTTTCCTGAATTTCCTGCAGCCACTACTACTGTTTTTCCTTCTTCAACAGCTCTATCTACTGCTTTTGACAAAAATGAATTAGGTGTTCCAGGACCTCCTAAGCTTAAACTTAAAATATCTGCATCATCAAGGATTGCTTGTTCAATACTTGCCAATATAGCATCCGCATATATAAATATATCTCCGACTTTGTAAGCTAAAATTTTTGCATTTGGAGCTATCCCTTTAATACTTCCATTTCCTGCTGCGGTGGCTGCTACGTGGGTTCCATGACCGTTATTATCCATGGGGTTTACATGATCTTGTACGAAATCATATCCTCCTATAACTTTTCCACAGCTTCCGTCTGAGATATTATCTGTAAGGCTACAATTTCCCAAATCTGGATGAGTATAATCAACTCCGGAGTCTATAATTGCAATTTTAACTCCTTTTCCTGTTAAACATTCGTTTTCAGATTCATAACAGTTATTTCCATACATATCCATTTTTCCTGCTTCTAATCCTTCCTGCATTAAAGGTATAGCATCTTCTAATAAGAACTCGTACTCGTAGTTAGGTTGAATACTTTTCACACCTTCTATTTCTTTAATCTCTTCTATCTTATCATCGGGTAAGTTCATACTTATTGCATTAATAATATACTCGAGCTCTATTTGATTGTTTTCTCCAACACTTGTCGTTCTAAAACCTTGTGTATCTTGATCTGTTAGTCGGTTAACTTCAGAAAGTGTTTGTTGTCTAGAAATTTTCAAATCTTCGGAATATTCATCTACTAAATCATTTACATTCTCATTAGTAGTTGCGAAGTTTCTATAAACAGCTCCTATTCCTGGTATTTTATTAACAAATCTTTCTTCGTTTCTTTCAGCTATTTTTTGAAATTCAGATTTTTTATCAAGTAAAGGTTTTTCTTCAAACTCTATTATGTATCCTTGATAATTCAAATCCGTTTCTGCACTTACTAAACTTATAAAAAAGGGTATTAGTAGTGTTATGATTAATAATTGTTTTAATTTCATCTGAGTCTTACCTGTTCATTTCTGCTAAATATGTTTTTTTCTAAATTCAAATACATATCTAAGATTATTGGTTGTACTACTTGTACGTTTATTTCTTGTTCTTCTTTGTGTAGTCTATTACTACAATCTAGACCATATACATAATTTCCTATGCTACCTGGTCTTTCAAAAGCTTGTCCTTCTAATTCTAGTTCTCCGTCCCATGAGCCGTAGGCTTCACATATTTCTGCGTTTTTTACATTCCATTCTAGTGTTAAACTTTCACTTATTTCTAATTTTGTTTTGTCGGCTGTAAAGTTCATAATTATTTCTTGTGGATTAGGATCGATTACATTTACTTGTGCCTTTTCATGTTCTATTGTTTTTCCTTGGCAGTGTAGCTCGTATGTTTTAACTCCTGGATTCTCAGGAGTTATTCTCTCTGTGCCTACTTGAGTAGATTTTGTTCCTCTCCAATCTCCTTCTGCTACGCATCTTTCGGCATTTCTGGTTATCCAGGATAGCGATATAGTTTCTCCTAACTCAATCTCTTCATTATTTGCTGTGAAATCTATGTATAC
>CAZAFP010000038.1:0-6405 GCA_964484835.1 uncultured Methanosarcinales archaeon | reverse complement strand
AAAACTCGACTATCTTCTCCCAAGGCAAATTACTTTTTCCAAAGTGACTGTAGCTAGTTGTTTCTTTATAACTCCAACCACTTGGTTTTTTTAAATTAAAGTAATCTATAATACCTTTTGGTTCTAAAGGAAAATAATTTCTTATTCTTTTTGTGAATTCTTCAGTTTCTTTACCGTCAATTTTTATTATTACACTCATAGGCTCTTTAATACCAATACAATAACTAAGCTGGACTTCCGCTTCTTCACCATAACCATTAGCGACTAAGTTTTTGGCTATATACCTTGCCATGTAAGCAGCACTCCTGTCAACCTTACTAGGGTCTTTACCGGAGAAAGCACCACCGCCGTGCCTTCCTATACCTCCATAAGTATCCACTATTATTTTTCTTCCGGTTAAACCAGCGTCTCCTTTAGGACCTCCTATTGTGAAAGCTCCCGTTCCGTTAATTATTATCTTCGTATCTTCTGTCAAGTATTCTTTACAAATAGGTTCTATAACATTTTCTCTTAAGAAATTTTTTAACTCATTTTCAGATACTTCAGGACTGTGCTGTACTGCCATTATCAAAGCAGTTATCTTCCCGTTTTTTATAGAAACTTGGCTTTTCATATCCGGTCTTAAGAAACCGTTTGATTTTAGTTGTTCGGTTTTTTGAAGTAATTTATTTGCTAAGACCTGGCTTAACGGTAAGTGCTCTTTTGTTTCTTTAGTTGCATAACCCCACATGATTCCTTGGTCTCCAGCACCATCATGATCAACACCCTGGCTTATCTCATTACTTTGTTTTCCTATGTAATTGAAAATTTCACAAGTATCTGGGTTAACGCCCCAAGATTCGTCAGAATAACCTATTTTTTTAATGGAATCACGAACAATCTTTTCGTAATCAATAACTGCATTAGTAGTTACTTCTCCTATTAAACCTACTTTGTTATCTTTGACCCATGTTTCAACAGCAACCCTAGACTCAGGATCTTGCTCTAATAAAGCATCAAGTATGCTGTCGCTTATGAAATCACATATCTTATCTGGATGTCCTTTACTTACTGATTCGCTTGTTTGCATAATAAATAGAAAAATAAGATAGTTAAAAAGTTTTTTAAAAATCATATTTCTTTTTGTAAATTTTATCATGATGTTCGTAATCTATAAAATAAATAACATCTTCAAAGCCTTTAAACAGTATAACATAAGAATCGTTGACATGAACTCTCTTGAAATGTTTTAAATCATATCTCAGATTTTTATAAAAATTAATATCTTTTCGTTTCAAAATCTCGTCTTTTTTATTAAGAACATTTCGTAATTCTTTTCCTTTCAATTTTTTTAATTTTTTCTTGAAAAGAATACTGTACCTGGCTTTTCTCATTTTTTAGCTTGTTCTTCAAGTTCTCTCTCGAATTTTTCAGCTTCATCATCGGACAAGTAATTTTTAGCTTCATCACTCTCCAACACTTCGACATACTCAGGTCTTACCTCATACAATTTCTCCCTCGCAGCTTCTCTTATAAACTCCTGTACGTTTAGATAACCTTGTTTTTTAGCATGTAACCTAGCATTCTTCAAGAACTCATCTGAAACCCTTAAATTGATTTGAGTTGTCATAAAATATAGTAATATTAATTAATATTTAAAAATATCGAAACTTATTAATAAATAAAGAATTGTTTTGAAACTAAGATGAATAAGAAATTTGTTAAATTGCATGAGTGGAGTGATTTTTTAATACCTTATATGTTAATATTACTGTTATTTATTATAATAATAGAACTGTTTTTTGAAGCGTTATACTTGGAATACACTATATATTTTAATATCATAGATGGCTTTATCATACTTCTATTCTTGGTAGATATAGTTTTTAAGTTTAAAAGGGCGAAGACATACCCCGAGTTTTTCAAATCATCATGGATTGATATTATAGCTGTCTTGCCCATGTTCCTTGTTTTTAGATTGTTTGAAACCCTAGGCCTGGTAAGACTTTTAGCAACGACTAGTGTCGATAGTCAAAGGCTGGCAAGTTTAAGTTCTGACGTCGCAACAGAAATAAGCTATATAGAAAGAAGTCAAAGACTAGAGAGATTTGAAAAATTCTTAAGGCCTTTGTTTAGAACCCCTAGGTTTTTGAAAGCAATAGATTTTTTTGAAGATCCAAAGCACAAGGTAAAAAGTTAAAAAGAAAGAATTATTTCAAATTTAAAATGGATAAGTTAAGAATTGGAACGGCAGGAATACCATTAGGAACTGAAGACAGGAATACTCCGAATGGGATTAGGCATTTGAGGAATATAGGATTGGATGCTATGGAATTAGAATTCGTTAGAAGTGTTAATCTTTCTGAAGAAAAAGCAGAAGAAGTTAATGAAATTAGAAAAAAAGAAGATATTGCATTGACTTGTCACGGCAGTTATTTCATTAACTTAAATGCTAAAGAGCCTCAGAAAGTAGGCGCTAGTAGATCTAGAGTTTTGCAAGCTGCTAATATTGCTAATAAAGCTGGTGCTTGGAGTATGACTTTCCACGCTGCTTATTATCTTGGTATGGAAAAAGAGAATGTCTATAATAAAGTAAAGCAAGAGATGAAAAAGATTGTTGATGAATTAAAAGATAAAGGAAATCCTATTTGGATAAGGCCTGAAACTACTGGTAAACCAACTCAATGGGGGGATTATAAAGAAACCATAAGGCTCAGCCAAGACGTTGAGCAAATACAGCCTTGTATTGACTTCGCACACTTACATGCGAGAACGAATGGAGAATATAATACTGAAGAAGAATTTAGAGAAGTTTTGAATGACGTGGAAGAAGGATTGGGAAGAGAAGGATTAGATAATATGCATATTCACTTATCAGGTATTGAATATGGTGAGAAAGGCGAGAAGAATCATTTGTTTTTAAGAGATAGTGATATGAATTATAAAGGTTTGTTGAAGACTTTGAAAGAATACAAGGTTAAGGGTTCTTTAATATGCGAAAGTCCTAACTTAGAAGAGGACGCTCTTATTTTTAAAGAGTATTATGACGAATTATAATTTTTTACCCTTTATTTTTAATGGTTACCACCGAAGACTTTTTAAAAAATAAAAGATTTCTTTTTCTGAGGTGATAAACATGCACGAACTACCAGATTTACCATATGAATACAACGCTTTAGAACCACATATTGATGAAGAAACTATGAAGTTACACCATACGAAGCATCATCAAACGTACGTGGATAAATTAAACGCGGCGATTAAAGACCATGATGAATTAAAAGACATGAGTATAACTAGTTTAATGAAGAATATTGATAAAGTTCCTGAAAGCATTAGGCAAGCCGTTATTAATAACGGAGGAGGACACGCAAACCATAGCTTGTTCTGGGAGTTGATGAGTCCGAATGGTGGAGAACCTAAAGGAGAAGTTCTTAATGCTATCAAGGAGAAGTTTGGTTCTTTTAATAAGTTCAAAGAAGAGTTTAAAGCCACCGCATTAGGAAGATTCGGTAGCGGATGGGCTTGGCTAGTAGTTACTAACGGCGAGTTAGAAGTTATGAATACTTTAAACCAAGACAGTCCTTTAATGGAAGGAAAACAACCTATACTAGGGCTGGATGTTTGGGAACATGCATACTACTTAAAGTATCAAAACAAGAGACCTGATTATGTAGAAGCTTTCTTTAACGTAATAAACTGGGATCAGGTCAACTACTTGTACGAGGATGCTACTAAGTAAATTTTTTTCATATTTTTTTTATTAACTCTCTAATATCACAGTTAATGATTTCACAGTCGTTATATTTTATCTTATTATTTACACCTTCGTAATTAACTATGAATGCTTTTTTAACTTTATGCAAATCTATGAATCTTTTAAGACCCTTAGTTGGTCTGGATTGACTTTTTAGTTTGACTTCAACAGGCACAGGTTGTTCTTTTTCTATTATGAAGTCTACTTCTAACTTTGTTTTTGTCCTCCAGTACTTTAATTCAAAACCTTTTTTTGTTAATTCTGTAAAAACATAGTTCTCAAACAATTCACCTGTTAAATCTTCTTCGTTAGCGATACTGTTTCTTAGACCAGTATCATAAAAGTATAGTTTAGGTTGTTTAGATATTTCTTTTAATTTATTTTTGTAAAAAGGCTGTATTACTTTTATTAAATAACTTTTTTGTAATGCATCCAAATATTTTTTTAGTGTTTGGAAACTTAAACCCAAATTAGAAGTTATGTCATTATAAGATATTAAGTTGCTGTAATTATAAGATAAGTATTTCACAAACTTTTCTAAAGAAGATATATCTTCTATGTTGAAATTTCTAGCAACGTCTTTTAAAACCATTGTTTGAGTTAGGTCTTTTAAAATAATTTTTTTTAGTTCTACATCATCCGTAGTTACAACTTTAGGATAACCACCATATATACAATGAAAGTAAATGCTTCTTTTTAACACTGTAGAAGTTAATTCTTTATGCGATTGACTTCTAAGGTATTCTTCTAAAGAAAAAGGATATAATTTTAATATAGTAACTCTACCCACTAAGTAAGAAAGTATGTCTTTTGAGAGAATCACTTCTGAAGAAGAAGTTAACCACATATTATAATTACTGTCTGCTAAGTATTTAAGTTTGGGACCTGCATCTTTACAATATTGTACTTCATCTAATACAGAAATTTTTTTGTTTAAATATTGTATTTCGAATTTTTTTACGTCTTTCTCAAATAATTCTCTAGAGTCGGGATCGTCGAAGAATATATAGTTGGCGTTTATGTTCTTTGATTTTTCTTTTAAGAACGTAGTTTTACCAGCTTGTCTAGGACCTACTACAGCTATTATTTTGTAAATACTAGCGAGTTTTTCAAAAATCTTATTCAACTCTCTTTCTATGTAAATCATGTTAATATAAAACATGAACAAATATATAAATCTTACTATTATTAAAGTCAAGTTTAACTTTAGTGAGCGTTTTATTAAACTCGAGTTTAACTTTGGTAAGAAAAAGTACATAATTATTTAAACAATTTGAAAAAACATTTTTAGCATGAAACCAACAAAAGAATTTATAACAAAAATAACAAGAGAAGCAGGAGACAAAATACTTTCACATTTTGGAAAAATAAGCGTTAAATATACTAAAAAGCACGAAGGAGATGTTGTTACACAGGCAGATTTGGATAGTGAAAAAATTTTAGTGAATGCAATAAAAAAAGAATATCCCAACCACGGTATTATAAGCGAGGAATCACAAGATTACAATATAGATTCTGAATATGTGTGGGTTATAGATCCTTTAGATGGAACTAGGAATTTCTCTACGAATACGCCGTTCTTCGGAGTCATAGTAGGTGTTATGAAAGATAAAGAAATGATTATGAGTTGTATTTACCTGCCGTATATGAAAGAACTATACTACGCTGAGAAAGGAAAAGGCGCTTATTTGAATGATGAAAAAATTATCTGTTCTGAAAAAGAAAAAATCAACAGTAGTTATGGAATTGTAAATACAAGTAGAAATATAGAGTTAATAGATAAATTAAGAAAGGAATACGCTGAAGAAGGAATGTGGACAAATATAATAATATGTGGAGCTCTGGTTTTTAGTTATGTGGCTTCAGGAAGAAGAGATTGGAACATTACAAAAAATAATAGTATATGGGATATAGCACCTTGTGTTTTATTATGCGAAGAAGCAGGCTGTAAAGTTACTTTCGTAGATGGAAGTAAGTTCGATCCTTTCAAAAAAGGAAATCTGATAATTGCAAACGAAAAAATTCACGAACAAATAATAAAACACGTATAAAAAAAATTCGGTACAATGGAAATAATAAAGAAGAAAATTAATAATGAAGTCTACGAAGTAATTCCTGTTTTAAAGACTACGTATTATGAAGGCAGCATTGTTGAATTCTTAGATGAAAAAATAAGAAGTGACGGTAGAACACCGGTATGGAAAAATGGATATTTGGAAAGAATAGTCCAGCTTGAAAATAAAGCAAGACAATTGTTTCAAACAAAAGAAGTAGGAATATTATATTTTGTGAATGGGAAAGAACCTGAAGTAGAAATAACAAAGTACGAATTTAAAGAAAATGACATAGTAGAATTGGCCTATATAAACAAAAACTGGAAAGGAAAAAGTTTATTAAAAAAATTTTATTTCCTTTCTGAATGGCATTTGATAAAAGTTTAGATAAAGAAGTATTTGGAGAAGAGAAAGAGTTTGAAGTTACAAAATTAAGAGTAAGCGTATTTAGTTATAACGACGGAACACCTAAGTTACAAATAAGCAGGAAGAACAAAAATATGGAATCTGGAGATTGGATATTCGCAAAACTCGGCAGGATGACAAAAGAAGAAGTGGAAGCGATAAAACCTCTGATTGAAAAAGCAATAGAAAAGATGTGAAAATGGTAAGAAT
>CAZAFP010000037.1:995-6419 GCA_964484835.1 uncultured Methanosarcinales archaeon | reverse complement strand
AATAAAGACTTCAAAAACTTAAAAGAACTCAATAGTATAAACAAAAAAGAAAAAGCGATAATAGAAAAAAACCTGTTCGAGACTGAAGAAGAAGCCTTATCCAATCATCTTATAATAATAAACTCTTACCTACACCAAGAAAAAACCTTTTTAGAAAACCAGACAAGCCTAAGCCTGGCAGTATACCTTGATTTGTTAAAAAGGTATAAAAACAGCATAGACTCTTTGATAAGAATCTCAAAAGAAGAAAAAGTATTAAAAACCGAGAAAAATATAAAAGAAACATTAAATAATATAGACCAAGACAAAGTTAAAGAACACTTAAAAAAATTATAAAAAATGGATTTCATAAACAAAAAAGAAGAACAAATAGAAGCAATAAGGAAAAGATACAACTCCCTAAGAAGAGCAAGGCCCGATTGTGAAGTAATACTGTACACTTTAGAGTACCACCAAGACCTGGCAAAAGCAGCCGCTAATCTAAAAGATAATTTTCTAGAACAAACCAACGCATTACAAGCCAATCTGAGCTATACAGAACTAGGCATAATGGAATTTAAAGAACATAACAAGTTACTAAAAACGCTAAACAACAAAGTCTTGAATAGAGCCATAGAGTCTTTAGAACACTCTATGAGGTTGTTATTACAACATTACATAAATTTAGCTAAAGAATACAAAGCCATAAATGAATTGCTTAATTCTAATTTGGAAAATAATAAGCACGTATTGACACAAAGCCTTAATAATCTAAGAAATAATTCTTTAGACGTTTACAAAGTAGCAGATAAAGGCTTCTTCACCAGGAAAAGTCTGGACAAAGTACTGAAAGATTTGAAAAAAATAAATCTTAACGACTTAAGAAACAAAGAAATTAACCAAAAAGAAGCAAATTCTTACAACGACGCTTTTAAAAACCTGGAAAAAGGCGTGGAATTAATAATAAACATTACTTCTCTGGAGAGCAGGATGCAAGAAGTCTTAGCGAAAAGCTTATAAAAAAAACTTTCTTTCCCTAGTCTTAGACGGCCATAGCGACTTGGTACTACCTGTTCCCATTTCGAACACAGAAGTCAAGCAAGTCTACGTTCCGGTGTGTACTGTACTGATGTACGGAAAAGCCGGAGAGCTGTCCCTTTATTTTTTCTCAAAAAAAATATAAAGCATTATTTTTAAATTAAGAAAGAAATGGATTTTTCACAAAAAGACAAAGAAGCAATGAAACTAGCTTTAAAAGAAGCAAAAGAATCTTTTAACCAAGGAAACCTACCTATAGGAGCCACGCTGGTTATTAACGAAGAAATAATAGGCAGTGAAGGAAACAAAACCAGATCTAACCAAGATTTTGTATCACACGCAGAATCTGATTTATTAAGAAAATACTCTCATATAATAAGAGAAAATTTTGTTAAAGGCATACCTCAAAAAATAGAACTATACACTACTTTAGAACCTTGTCTTATGTGCTTCGGAGCAGCCGTTCACAATAAAGTAAACCGAATAGTATATGCCTTGGAAGATCCTCACGGGGGCTCGACAAAAACAGATAAAGAGAGTGTTGGAAAAGGATACGGAGAATGGCCAGTCATAGAAAAAAGACTTATGAAAGAAGAAGCTCTTGTATTATTCAAAGAATTCCTAGAGCAAGAAAAGCATGGTAGATTCTGGAATTATTTCAAAATAGAATTTTTAAAAAGAAATTAACGACCCATTCCTATGTATTTGAAACCTTGTTTTTTCAAACTGTCAGGGTTATAAATATTACGACCATCCACTAATACATGGTCTTTCATAAGCTTCCTAACCCTCTCAAAATCAGGACTTCTGAACTCATCCCACTCCGTTAACAATATTAAAGCATCCGCATCCTTTACGGCTTCGTAAGACGAAGCTGCATATTCGATATTTTTATGCTGTTTCTTAAAATTAGGCATAGCCTCAGGATCATACACACTAACCCTTGCGTATTCTTTCAATAAATCACTAACGACTGTATGACTGACAGCTTCTCTAATATCGTCAGTCTTGGGTTTAAAACTCAAACCCCAAATAGCCACTTTCTTACCGTCCAAATCCATAAAAGCCTTTAGTTTCTGAACAACACTCATTTTCTGCCTTTCATTTATGTAATCAACTGCTTTTAGCAAAGGACTGGGATGTCCTCTTTGCTCAATCATATGACTCAAAGCCCTCACATCCTTAGGAAAACAACTACCTCCATACCCAGCACCAGCTTGTAAAAAACGAGGACCTATCCTATCATCTAAGCCCATGGCTTTAGCAACAGTTTTTATATCCGCGCCGAGGTCAGAAGTTAAGTTGCTTAATTCATTCATAAAACTAATCCTAGTCGCTAGCATGGCATTACTCGCGTACTTAATCAACTCAGAAGTTTTAGTATCCGTAGTGATAATAGGCTTATCCGTCCTACTCAAAGGCTTATACAGATTTTTCAGTAAATCCTCGCTCTTTTTCTGCTCGACACCTATAACTATCCTATCTGGCACTTGAAAATCTTTAACAGCAGCACCTTCTCTTAAGAATTCAGGATTACTTGCCACGTCAAACCAAACATCTTTAACACTTCCTTTTATGATTCTTTTAACATGCTTACAAGTCCCCACTGGGACTGTGCTTTTGATAACTATCAAAGTATCTTTTTTAATACCTTTAAGTAATTCAGCAACGGACTCTACCTGAGACAAATCAGCCTCTCCGTTAAACTTCATAGGAGTGCCCACGCATATAAAAATAATGTCGGCTTCAAAAAGAGATTCCGAATCATTCGTAAAAAAAAGTCTTTTCAAATGAAGATTTCTCTCCACTAATTCTCTAAGCCCCGGCTCATAAAAATGAACCTTAGCCTTATTCAAACTTTTTATTTTATTAGTATCAATATCGTAACAAATTACCTCATTGCCCAAGTCGGCAAAACAAGTCCCCGTAACCAAGCCAACATAACCCGTGCCCACTACGCCTATCTTCATACATTTACAAGTACACAGACATTTAATAAAGTTTTTCAAAAACAACAATTAATTTCAATATGGAAAATAATCTTTGAAAAAAAAATAGTTGCATTTACTCAGCAGCAACTTCTAAAACTTCTTCCTTATCATTCAAAACCGCCTCGTAATAAGAAGCAGGCTTGATACTGGTTATCTCCGTCTTATGTATTACATACTTTCCGTCTTTACTCTTGCTAATCCTTGTCTGGATAGCAGGCATTTGCTTTAGTTGTTCTTCTTGTTTTTCACTAAACATTTTTTTTATCACCCAACAAAAAGACAAGCAAGCATTATTAAATTGGCTAACGCTTAAAAAAACGCAAGAATTACAACTTTTTAAACCTGGCAACGAAAAAACCCTGGGTTTTATGACGATGAGGCCAGAAACGACTACATCCAATAACGCGTTTATCATATTCCTTTCCGTAGAATTCAGCCACGCCACGGTCACCAACTTCTAAAGGAATTATGTCTAAAGGTAGGTTTTTCAAAGCCCAACTAACAACTTCCTCATCCTCCTCAGGTTCTAAAGAACAAGTACTATAAACCAAGACGCCGTCTTTTTTTAAAACATCACAAGCTTCTTCCAACAAACGTTTTTGCAAAGCACTCCTATTGCTAAAATCACTGACTTTACGCTTGTTAAAAAAATCCTCCTCAACACAAAAATTACCACTGCAAGGAGCATCCAATAAAATCTTATCAAATTCAACACCTAATTTTTTAACATCCAGAGCATTCATGTTAAAAACCATCGTGTTAGAAACACCACACCTCTCAAGATTATTAACCAAGCTACTAATCCTGCGCTTATCCTTCTCCACAGCATAAACCAAACCCTTATTATTCATCATACTCGCTAATTGAGTAGTTTTACTACCTGGACTAGCAGCCATGTCTAAAACAACGTCTTCTTCAGAAGGACTTAAAACCTCAACAGGTACTTGACTAGCCGCTTCTTGCAAATAAATATAACCCATCAAATACTCGAGAGTACTGCCTAAAGAAAACTTAGAATGGTAAGTATAACCGTTTTTTAAAAAATCTATTTTTTTAACAACAACCCCTTTATCTTCTAAACGCTTAATTAAATCCTTCGGAGCTTTTAAAGTATTAATCCTAAAAGACTTATCAGGAAGGACTTGTTTGAATCCTTGGGTTAAAGCAGCATACCTTTCTTGTAACATAAACATGTTAAAAAGAAGTTTTTTATTTAATACTTTTTAAAACGGAAAAATATAAAAACCGTACTAACATAAAAAACCGGAAGTGAGGTGACAATACATGAAAAAAACATTAATATTGGGAATTCTAGCGTTACTTTTGATACCCTTTGTACACGCTGAAGATACCGTTTTAACGTACCAAACAGGTGCTGAAGTAAGACTTTTACAACTAGAAAGAGCCATAACCGTAAATGAATTGACAAGTGAAAGAGTTATTGAAAGAATACAAAGAGATAATCCTGAAGAGGACGTTGAAGAATTAGAAGAATACCTAGAAGAATTAAGAATTATAAAAGAAAGAGCTTCTGAAATAAGAGAAAACATAGAAGAGTATAGTAGAGAAGAATTAGTTGAAGAATTCGTTATCTTAAGACAATCCACGAATGAAGTCAGCAGAGAATTCAGACAAGCCGCTACTGAGCTTTTAGAAGAAAATGCTGTAAGCGAATTAAGAGCTGAAAGAGACGAAATCAGAAGAGCTAACGAGTTAAACGAAAGGATTAGAGAAACTATTAGGGAGCATAATGCCGAAAGAGCAAGAAACTTAGGTGTTGAAGACATCGAAGAAAGAATTAGAACTGGCGAGTTAACAAGCGAGAGAGCAAGAGAAGAAATTAGAGAAAGAACAACGCCTGAAGCCAGAGAAGAAGCTAGAAGAGAAAGATTAGAAGAAGCTGAAAGACTTAGAGAAAGAGCCAGGCTTGCAGAGGAAAGAGCTAGAGAAACAAGAGAGGAATACAGAACAATAGCAGAGGAGAGAACAAGAGAAGCTAGGGAAAGAGCCGCTGCTGAAATTCAAAGAGTTACGGAAAGTATAAGCGATGTTGATATGGCTTGGTATAACCGAGCCGTAACATTAAACTCTGAAAGGCTATGTGATAACGTAGAACAAGAAACTGTTCAGGAACGTTGTAGACTTTACTTCTCACAAGAAGAACAATCTGAAGACAGAGAACCAGCAACAGCTGAAGAAGTAACACCAGAAGACAGAACAACTGAAGAAGATACGAGGGCGAGGTATTAGAAAATGAAAAAGCTACTAATAATACTAATAGCAACTGTTCTTATATTATCTGTTGCGTGTACTTACGAAGAAACAGAATACCAAGAAGAAACAGAAGAAGAGACTTACGAGGAAGAAACAGAATACCAAGAAGAAACAGAAGAAGAGACTTACGAGGAAGAAACAG
>CAZAFP010000037.1:0-895 GCA_964484835.1 uncultured Methanosarcinales archaeon | reverse complement strand
AATACCAAGAAGACGACTTATTAGATGAAGAAGACGACATAGAAATAGAATCAGTTATTTGAATTCAATTTTTAATTTTTTATTTTTTTTATCAAAACCCTTATATCCTTTGATGTTCTTTAATTCTTTACCCACAGCTTCCCAACCATCCTCCTCAGCTATTTTCTGAACGGTCTTCAGAAGCTTGTCAAAATCAGCATAATTAGCATATAAATAATCACCAATCTCGGCATAAACCCTGGCTTGCCCCTCCAAATCTTTTATCCTCTTCTCCTGAATATCAATCATGTTAGAAATCTTGTCTTTCTTCTCTTTTTTAGAACTAGGCTCTTTCTCTTCGAAACCCTCAAATAAATAATCATACGCCTCGGAATAAGTAGAAAAAGTTTTTTCAACCTCCAAGCCTATCAACTCAAAAGGATAAACACTGCCTTCAGAAAGAACAGGTTTTAACTCCTCCGATAATAATTTTTTAATCCCCTCATAAACATTTCTCTTATCAGCCTTTCTTAAATCAGAAACCTTGTCTTCTTTGTTAAAACCAAGCCTGTTTATTAACTCGTTCGAATAAATACCGCCAAGTCCAAGATCGACTGCTAAGAAACGTCCGAGGTCTTTAGAAACAACGGCCAATTCTAAAAAGCCCTCTTCTGATAAAGTACTAAGATCTACTTTCCTATCAGGCAAGACATAAGGCTTTTTAGACTCCGTGCTTCTTTTGTTAAATCTCTGCCTCTCCAAAGGATGCATTACAATATCATCTTTAACCACAACAACATTGCCTGGTGTGAATAATTCAATATACAAATCAAAAAAAGACTCTTTGAACTCAAACCTCAAAAGAATTATCCTCTCAAAACCCACTTGCTCTAACAAAACCAGATTACTAGGCTTT
>CAZAFP010000036.1:0-6420 GCA_964484835.1 uncultured Methanosarcinales archaeon | reverse complement strand
AGTAAATTAACAAAGATTGATTTAAAAGGTTTGATATGTATGAGTAAAAAAGCAAGTGGAATTAATGCGGGTAAAAAGTTAAGAAATAGAAGAACTACTAGTATAAAGAAGAGTAAGTGGTATGCTAAAAAAGTACTTGGTTTACAGGTTAAAAGTGATCCTTTAGAAGGTGCTAATCAAGCAAGCGGTATTGTTCTTCAGAAAGTAGAGAGGGAAGCTAAGCAGCCTAATAGTGCGATGAGGAAGTGTGTTAGAGTCCAGCTTGTTAAGAATGGTAAACAAGTAACTGCGTTCTTACCTGGTGATGGTGCTCAGAAAATGGTTGATGAGCACGATGAAGTTGTCATTGAGTGTATGGGTGGCAGCATGGGTAGAAGTAAAGGTGACATCCCTGGTGTTCGTTGGGAAGTTATCAAAGTTAATGATCAGAGTCTTAAGGCTTTATTAGCTGGTAAGATTGATAAAGCTAGAAAATAAAAGCTTTTATTATTTATCTTCTTTTTTTTGGGTTAGTTTTATATACTTTTCTTACCTTAATCTTTTGTTATGAGGGATGTTGTTCTTTTCAGATTGCTTGGTTCTTTATTATTAGTTAGTTGGCTGTTCATATTTTTTCATCATGTTTTTTGGAGTTATTGGGGTTATTTATTGTGGCTGAGTAACATTGTTTTATTATTCAGCGGGATTGCTTTATTAATGCGTAATAACTTCTTTATTAGTGGTTCTTTCTTGGCTGTTTTTTTAATGCATTTGTTGTGGATTATTGATTTTTTAGTATTGCTTTTTATTAACTCAGCTCCTTTAGGTTTCACTGCTTACTTAAGAGATTTAGCCACATGGGATGTTTTTATGACTAGTCATCATTTTTTCTTATTGCCAGTGCTTGGTTTTGCTTTGTATAGACAAAAGGTTTTTTATAAAAAAGCTTGGTTATTAGCTGGTTTACTATTCTTATTGGCTTCCTTTTCCTCATTTTTTTTAACAGGTAGTAATTACAATATTAATTGTAGTCATGGCTCTTGTGGTGTTTTAGAAGATTCTTTTGGTTTAATTCAGGATTTGTACGATTTTAACAGTTTCCTCTACTTAATTTTTATAAATTTAGGAATGACTTTTTTAAATTACTATCCTTTAAACATGTTATTCCTTTTCATCTCCAAAAGGCTCACTGCCAAAAAATTAGTCAGAAAATAACTTACTTTTTTCTTATCTTTGCAACAAAAAATCCTTCGGTATCATTATCCTGGGGGTGTATCCTCAAACACCTCTCCACCCTGGAATCGTAGGTTTTTTCTTGAAAACCAAGTATGGGCTTTTGTCTTTTTATATCCAGCTCTATATCTTCCAAATCCGCATCGGAGTATTCTTCTAATAATTTACTAACTATTCCTTCGTTTTCTTCAGGTTCTAAAGTACACGTACTATAAACAACAACGCCTCCTTCTTTTACTAATTCGAAAGCATTCTTAAGCAGAGAATATTGTTCCTTAGCAAGTCTTTTTACTAATCCATAACTGTACATATTCATTATTTTATAATTACGTCTAATGGTCCCAGTCCCGCTACACGGAGCGTCTACTAAGATTTTATCAAAATTTTTTTGTTTAATCTGCTGAGCTTTCATCCGTGTAATAACTGCATTTGAAACCCCGCATCTTTGAAGATTAATTCCTAAGGCGCTAAGTCTTTTACCATCTGCGTCGTTAGCAACTAACAATCCTTCATTATTCATATACTGGGCTAATTGACTAGTTTTACTCCCTGGGGCTGCGCATGTATCCAAAACCAAATCTCCTGGCTGGGGATTCAAAACAATTGCGGGTAACATACTGGCTGGGTCTTGAACGTATATATACCCTAGTTGGTGCTCGGCTAGATTTCCAACGTCGAACCTTTCCCCGTCTCTATATTTAATCCAGAACCCTTCTTTACACCAAGGAACTTCTTTAAGAGTCCACTTTTCACTTAAACGGCTTTTGATTGTATCCATGTCTTTTTTTAAAGTATTAATCCTTATCGCTTTGTTAATATACTTTGTAGAATATTCCATGAACTCGTCATAATCTTCTTTTAACAATTCTTTATACCTTCTTTCAAAATCTTCTTTGATATGCATCTGTCCTAAAAACCTCTCTAAACATACGAAAACTTTATAAAAAAATAAGGGTTCGTATTTAATATTTTCTCTCAAAGCGCTAAAAACTCTTTTTAGTTCTGAGAGCAATAAACAACGAGTTGAAAGAAATCATGAAAATTAAGAAAAAAGATTTTGTAGAACTGGATTACGATGCTAAAACGGCTGAAGGAGAATTATTCGATAGTACCAAACAAAAACTGTCTGAAGAACAAGATGTTAAGCCTATGAAGATATGCGTGGGCAGAGGACATTTAATAAAAGGTCTAGATGCTAAATTAGAAGGCTTAGAAATCGGTAAACACGAAGTAAAGCTAAGTGCTGAAGAAGCTTTTGGTAAAAAAGACAGTAAAAAGCTAAAGTTAATGCCTATGAAGTTATTTAAGAAACAAGGTATTAATCCTTATCCAGGTCTACAATTGAATATAGATCAAGCGTTAGGAACTGTAAGGAGCGTAAGCGGTGGTAGAGTAATAATGGATTTTAACCATCCTTTAGCGGGTAAAGACGTAGTTTACGAGTTAGACATAAAAAGAAAAATAGAATCCGAAAAAGAAAAAACAGAAGCAATTTTAGAATTATTAAATTTCTCTTATGAAGACTTAACTATAAGTGATAAGATACAAATTAAGGTAAAATCTGACGTTCCTGACCAATACCAAAAATTAATAAATGCTGAAATAAAAGAAACAATTGGGAAGGAAACAGAGATAAAAAAACAGTAAGTTTAAATAAAAATATATTCAGTACCCAATATGAGGGGTTTTTAAAATGAATTATGATATAAAAAGTGTGAAAGGATCTGATGTTCAAAGCAAATCTAGCGAGTTAGATGCTGAGTTAGAAGAATTACTCAGTAAACAAAAAGCTAAGATTAAAGTATTTGGCTGTGGAGGAGCAGGCGGTAATACAATAAACAGGATAACAGAAATAGGCGTCGCGGGCGCTGAGACCATAGGTATAAATACAGACGCTCAGGACTTGTTGTACACTAGCGCTGATAAAAAAATACTCATAGGTAAAGACTTAACTAAAGGATTAGGAGCTGGTAGCATTCCTAAAGTAGGTGAGGAAGCAGCCAGGGAATCAGAACGAGAAATAAAAGAAAGCATCCAAGGAGCTGATATGACTTTCATAACATGTGGCTTAGGTGGAGGAACAGGTACTGGCTGTGCTCCAGTCGTAGCTGAAGCAAGCAGGAAATCAGGTGCTTTAACCGTTGGCGTCGTGACTTTACCTTTTAGGATGGAAGGAAATAGAAGATACGAAAATGCTGTCGTAGGATTAGACAGTATGAAAAAGCACGTTGACACACTTATTGTAATACCTAATGATAAATTATTAGAACTCGCTCCAGATTTACCATTACACACTGCTTTCAAAATAGCTGATGAAATCCTAACTAACGCTGTTAAAGGAATAGCAGAACTAGTAACTAAAGCAGGCCTTGTAAATCTCGACTTTGCCGACATAAGAGCGGTAATGGGAGACGGAGGCGTTGCATTGATAGGAGTGGGAGAATCAGATTCAAGCACCAGATCGGAAGATGCTGTTGAGAAAGCAATTAACAATCCTTTATTGGATGTTGACATAACAGGAGCTAACGGTGCATTAATAAACGTAGCGGGTGGGAGTGATATGACTCTCGAAGAAGCCAGAAAGGTAGTTGAGGTAATAAGTGAGAAGTTAGCAGATGAAGCCCGTATGATATGGGGTGCTCAGATATCTGAAGAATTAGAAGGTACTTTAAGAGTTATGCTCGTCGTAACTGGTGTTAAGTCCAGCCAGATAACGGGCAATCAAGAAAAAACAGGCGGTCAAAGAAAGAAAGAAGCAGAATCAGAATTAGGTATAACCTTCGTTGATTAAAAAAAATATTTAGTTATATAGAGGAATAAAAATGAGTTTAGTTAATAGGATGTCAAGATTTTGGGATGAGTGTATAAGGGTTTTGAGAGTTACAAAGAAACCCAGCAAAGATGAATATAAAGTAATAAGTCAAGTAGCGGCCATTGGTATATTGGTTATTGGAGGAATAGGCTTTGCTCTTAGGATGATAGAGGAAGTTTTTTCATTGGCTATAGCCGCGGTTATAGTGCTTGTCTTAGTTTTAGTATTATTATATTTTGTAAAGGTGTAATTAAAAATGGGAGAAGATATATTAAAAAGAAATAAGCCTTCGGAAGAAGAGTTAAAAAAGATTAAAGAGTTAGAAGAAGAACCTGTTGAAGAATCTGAGCAAGAATCTGACGATTCTGAAGAAGATATATCAACTAAGATTTTTTCAATAAGAGTTACTGCTAATCGTGAAGATCAAGTTATGAGCTTTTTAGTTAGTAATATTCAAAGAAAAAAATTACCTGTTTACAGCGTCGTAAGACCTCACGGTTTAAGAGGTTATATATTTGCAGAGGCTGACTCGAAACAAGTTGTTGAAGAAGCAGCTTTCGGAGTTCCTTACAGCAGAGGTTTATTGCCTGGTGAGGTTCCTTATAAAGAAATCGAGCATATGCTTGAGCAAGCTAAGAAAGAAGTTAATATTAAGAAGAATGACATTGCCGAGATTATAAGCGGGCCATTCAAAAGACAGAATTGTAAGATTACAAGAGTTGATAAGGCAAAAGAAGAAGTTGTTGTTGAATTATTAGAAGCGGCAATACCTATACCTATAACTCTTAAGATGGACGCTGTAAAAGTAGTCAGGAGGGAAGATTAATCCCTGCACGGCAAAAACCTTTATAAATAAGGAGGGGTTTCCGAAGGAGAGTGAATAATAATGGCATCAACTACTATAGACGTATTAATTGAAGGGGGTAAAGCTACGGCTGCTCCTCCGCTTGGTCCTGCACTGGGTCCTATGGGTGTTAACATAGGTCAAGTCGTAGGGGATATAAACAGTAAGACAGCTAGTTTTAAAGGTATGCAAGTACCTGTAAAGGTTGTAATAGACAATGATACTAAAGAATACGAGATAAAAGTAGGTACTCCTCCTGCGAGTGCTCTTATAAAACAAGAAGCCGAGCTTAAAAAAGGAAGTGGTAATGCCGAAAAAGAATTAGTTGGTGAATTAATAATCGAGCAAGTCATAAAAATTGCTAAGATGAAAGAAGATGACTTGTCAGGTACTGATTTAAAACAAAAAGTTAAGGAAATACTCGGTACTTGCAACTCTATGGGTGTCAAAGTCGAGGATACAAGAGCCGTAGATACCATAAAAAGAGTTGATAATGGTGAGTATGATAAAGAAATTAGTGAAGAAAAGACTGAGATTAGCGAAGAAGAGAAGAAGAAATTAGATGAAGAGAGGAAGCGTTTAAGAGAAGAGATTGAAGCTAAGAGGTCTCAGCTTGAAGCTAAAGCTAAGAAGGTTTATGAGGAAAACAAGGATAAGCCTATAGAGGATATTCGTAAAGCTATGGACGATGAAGGTGTCCCTATGCTTATAATTAATAAGATAGCTCCTAGACCTGGTGAGAAGAAAAAATAAGGATGTAAAATGGTAAGAAAAGGTGGTTTTAGAAGAAGTACAAGGGGTTTGTACACGAAGAATGTAAGGGATAGAGGAAAAGTCAGTCAGAAAAAGTATCTTCAGGATTTTAAAGAAGGAGATATTGTCAGTATAGGTTTGGAGCCTGCTGTTAGTGAAGGCTCTGCTCATCCCAAATTCGTTGGCAAAACCGCTACTGTGATAAAAAAAGAAGGTAGTTGTTATAGATTAAAAGTTAAGGATAGGGAGAAATTTAAAGAAGTAGTTATTCACCCTGTTCATTTAAAAAAATAAAATATATTAGAAAAAGGTGGTTGTTTTTATGGCAGAATCAGATTTAATGGATAAAAAACCTGTAAGCTTGGCTGAGTTGAAAGAAGAGCTTAGTAAGATTCAGAAAAGGGATGAAGAGCTAGGATTTAGAAGTGGCAAGACTCAAGAATATGTTAATAGTTTAGATGTTTTATCCGTTAAAGATAACGATTCTCTTAAGAAACAATTAGAAGAATTGGAAATTCCTCGTCTCAAGGAGGAACACATTGTTAAGATTTTGGATTTCTTACCGCGTTCAGAGGCGGAATTAGAAGTTCTCCTTCAGGGTTATCCCATAACGATTTCTAAGGAAAATTTCAAAAAAATCGTTGATGTGGTTAATTCTTTTGAGAGATCTCAAACAAAAAAATAAAGATTCAATTTCTCCTTTAAAAAAAAGGGGGTTGATTCAAATATTTATTTTGTTTAACTTTTTTTTTTCAAAAGTATTATAAATATCGTTTATTTATTTATTAATCACACGCTT
>CAZAFP010000035.1:0-6486 GCA_964484835.1 uncultured Methanosarcinales archaeon | reverse complement strand
GGTTTGGACAGTGATTATTATGGTGATAATCATTTGAATGTTCAGATGTTCATGCTTGCTTATGATAAAAACACAGTAGGTATTGAAATTCCTATTTGGCTTGAATCTCACGAATTTGAAGATTACAAGGCTTTATTCGGCACTGAAAAGCCTTTATCCGGTCATATTGACATAATAAGAATAGAAGATGGTCTTATTTGGGTGTGGGATTATAAGCCCAATGCTCACAGGGAGAAATACGCGAGTACCCAGGTTTATTTTTATGCTTTTATGTTAAGTAAAAGAACAGGTATTTCGTTGGATAATTTCAGGTGTGGTTATTTTGATGATAAGAATTGTTATGTCTTCAATCCATCACAGGCAGGGTTTAAAAAAGATAAGTGATTAATTAGTTAATTCTTCCAGAGTTAAACCTTTGACTTCTGCTTCTTCTTTACTTATTACATAACTGCTTTTTGTCTCTCTCAAATCCTCTGTGCTTATGAAAAGCCATTGTTTTTGGAAGAACTTCAGTCCTATCCAGGGCTCAGCTCCGAATTTCTCTGCGAAGAACTTCAAACTTCTTATTTCTTTCTCGGGGAAATATTTTTTGTCTTCCCTGGTTATTTTCGTTTCTATGACTAGCTTTCTGATATTGTTACTTGTTATAATATCTGGGCTGGGGAATTGACTACTTCCGCTTCCAGCTACTCTTACCGAGGCCCAGCCCACACTCCAAAATTTATGTATGAGGTCTCTTTCTCCTGCTATTCCTCTGCTCTTTCTTGACATTATTATATCTAAATAAGCTCGTGTTTATAAAAGCTTTTTTATATTAGTTATTATTATCTGTTTTTTAGGGAGGTTTGATGTTAATATGGCTAATCAAAAAGGAATACCCCTTGCTGCTATGGAGCGCTTATTGAAAAAAGCAGGTGCTCATAGAGTTTCGGAGGAATCCAAAAGAGCTCTGAAGCAAGCATTGGAAGATTACGCGGAGAAATTAGGTCAAAAAGCTGTTAAGTATGCTGGTCATGCTAGCAGGAAAACTGTAAAGGCAGATGATATAAAACTCGCTGCTAAAGATTAAATTAAACAAAAAGAATTTTTTTGTTGAGGTGGTATTATGAATTGGGTTGTTTGGGTGATAATAGCTGTTGTTGTATTATTCATTATTTGGTTATATAATAGCTTTATCAGATTAAGAAATCAAGTTGAGAATGCTTGGGCACAGATAGATGTACAGTTAAAAAGAAGGAATGATTTAATTCCTAATCTTATAGAGACTGTTAAGGGTTATGCAAAGCATGAAAGGGAGACTTTAAACGAGCTTACCAAAGCCAGGACTAGTGTTATGAATGCGTCCACTCCTAAAAAGAAAGCAGAGGCTAGTGGTGAATTAACCAATACTTTGAAGAGTTTATTCGCGGTTGCTGAGAATTACCCTGATTTAAAGGCTAATGAGAACTTCTTACAATTGCAAGAAGAACTTAGTGGGACTGAAAATAAACTGGCTTATTCAAGGCAGCACTATAACGATATGGTTATGCGTTTCAATACAAAGATTCAGAGTTTCCCAGCGAACTTGTTTGCCTCGGTTTTTAACTTTGGCAAGAAAGAAATGTTCGACGTGCCTGAATCTGAAAAGAAAAACGTTAAGGTCAAATTTTAACGTTTGAGGTGGATTTGAATGGCTAAACTAGTTCACTTTGATGAAGTGAGGAAGAATAACATAAGAACCTTCTTCATCTTTTTAATTTTCTTCGGACTAGTTTTACTTGTAGGTGCTTTTGTAGGATTGTACATGGGTAGTTTAGTCACGGGTATGGTATTCACATTTTTTATTGGTTTTTTATATGCATTAATTGCTTATAGCAGTGGCAGGAACATGCTTCTTCGCCTTACAGGTGCTAAAAAAGTCACAAAAAGAGAGTATCCTCATTTATTTCACTCTTTGGAGGGTTTGGCTTTGGCAGCGGGTATTCCAACGCCTGAAGGTTATGTAATTGAAAGCAAATCCTTGAATGCATTTGCTACGGGTAGGAACCCTGATGAGGGTGTTGTTGTTGTAACCACAGGTTTATTGGAAAAATTGAATCGTGAAGAGTTAGAGGGTGTTGTTGCTCACGAAATAGCTCATATTAAGAATTATGATATTAGAACTATGCTTATGGCCGCGGTATTGGTTGGTGTTCTTGCCAGTCTCAGTCATATGCTTATAAGGATGGCTTTGTTCTCTGGTGGGGGTAATAGGGATGGTAGGGCTACTTTGGTTTTTTTAGTGGTTGGTATTGTTCTTGCTATTTTAACTCCTTTTATTGGCGAGGCTGTTAAGATGAGTCTTAGTAGGAAGAGGGAGTACGCGGCTGACGCTACTGCTGCTGTTTTGACTAGAAATCCTAGGGGTTTATCTAATGCTTTGAAAAAGTTATCTGGTGATACGTCTCCTTTAGAGCAGGCTGATGCGGGTAATAGTCATTTGTTTATTTCTAGTCCGAAAAGGAAAAGAAAATGGATGGAAAAACTTTTCAGTACGCATCCTCCTATAGATGAAAGGATTAGAAGATTAGAGGTTATGTAAGTAGTGTTCTATGTTTTTCTTTATAGCTTCGTTATTCTTCACATAATCTGTGTTTAAGATTCTATTAAAATCTCTTGAATGAATTGCGTTGGGATCTCTTAAGCTTTCTTCGTTTGTTGAGAAGTAAATAATTTCTTGTTCTGTTAATCTTTTTATAATATTATTTTTTGAAAAGCTTCCGTTTGTTAGTTCGTTCCAATTATTAACTTCGTATAAGATATTATTTGATGTTAATGCATTGTATATTTCTTGTTTGTCCACTGGAGGTATTGTTTTTTCTATTATTATTGTTTCATTATTTACGCGGTTTCTTTTAAACCTTACATTATTAAGCCTTATAATGCCTGCTTTTGCCTCTCCTTCCGCTACTAGTTTTATCGTCGTTTCTTCTAATGGATTCATAAGCTTCTACGGAGAAAGATTGTTTTTTTATACGTTTCGGTTGTTTATTTTTTTGATGTGGTAATTTCCTTGTTGTTCATACCCAAAGCGTTCCCATTTAGGTTTACTTTCTCTTGTGGCTAGAAGTCTTATCTCTTCAAAACCTAGATTTGATGCTAATTCTTCTGTTATTTTTATTATATTTTTTCCTATTCCGTTTCCGCTTAATTCGTATAGATTTATGGATTTTATTTCTAGAAATTTTTCTTGGTTGTTTGCATCCATTAGTAAATGTATTTTTTCTGTTGTGGGTAAGTTTTCCTTGTTTTCTTCAAAACTTATGTGTATGCTGTATTCATTAGAATCTTCGGGTTTTGATGTGTTGTATCTGTATATTAGTTGATTTCTTACAGGTATTATTGTTGAATAGAGTGTATTTATTTTTTCTTCTAAAGGTTCTCTCATTAATTTTTTATCACTGCACTATTATATAAACCTTTCTATTTTTAACTACTTAGGAGTAGTCATATCTTTAGTTTTAAGAAATCATAAGCAGTCTTAGTATCTGGAAATATCTCCCTAGCCTCTTTTTCCAATTCATTAACGCTTTTATATCTTTGGCTAAAATGTGTTAAAATAAGCTTTTTAACATTAGCATTATTCGCTATAAAAGCAGCTTGCTCAGCAGTCATATGATTATATTCCTCAGCTTTATTCTCTTTACCACTTTCATAAGTAGCTTCACATATTAACAAATCAGCATTCTCCGCTAAAACTTCACAATTAGGAACTTGTTTAGTATCCATAATAATACTTAACTTCTTACCTTTTTTAACACTAGTAACGTCCTCATAATTTATAGTTTTACCTTCAAATTCTACATTTTCCTCTCTTTGCAACTTACCTATTAAAGGACCAGTTTTCAAACCATACTTCTTTAAAGCATTCATATTAACAGTTCTCTTATCTTTCTCAACAAAACTATAACCCAAACAAGGAATTCCATGCTCTAAAGGCGCAGCTTCAATGTAATAATCACTATTCTCCTCAATAACCTTCTTTTCTTTTAATTTAAACTCGTTAACCTCTAAATTAATCCTCAAATCAAAAACACAACTATTCAACAAATGATTCATATACTTCTTACTACCTTCAGGACCATAAATCTTTAACGTATCAGGATACTCAGTATTACCAATAGTTTGAATAAGCCCTACTAACCCACTAACATGATCTCCATGCCAATGACTTATAAAGATTTTTTTAACTTTTAAGCGGTTTATTCCTGCAATATTCATCTGTCTCTGTGTGCCTTCTCCACAATCGAACAGTATGCCTTCTCCGTTGTAGTTGAAGTGTATTCCTTGAACATTACGGTCTTTTGTAGGTACCATGCTGCTGGTTCCTAAAAAAGTTATTTCTATTGTCATTTATTGTGTTGTTATTTCTTTTTATTTAAATAATTTCTAAATTATTATTTTATTTCCATATTGAAAATAATAAATATCTGATGTTCACAACTAAATAGTGGTAATAAATAGAAAGTTTTATATATGACTATTAGTTAACACTAAACATGCCAAGAAAACACAAATATCTAAAAGACGAACAAGCCAAAGCATTCTATGAAATAACAAATGCATTAGAAAAAGCAGGCTACAAATCAGAATTAGCAGGTACAGCCGCGGTTCTAAGCAGTTACGAAGGAAAAGAAAACATAGAAACAAGACTAATAAAAATCACAGATAAAGACACTTCCGAATGGCCCTCTGAGATAACACTAGAAGGAGCCCTAAGCCAATTACAAGATAATTACAATATAATAAATCTTAAAGATGACGAAAACAAACAACACAGACTATATGATAGAGGAGATGAAAATTCAAAATTATACGAATTAATAAAAAAAGAATTACCTGAAAATTCACAACTCGACTTATTTTACCAAGACTTACCAGTAAACTTTTTAGTATACGAACCAGCAAACAAAACAGACTAAAATTTTATAAAACGAAAGAAACTACTAACAATTGCTAGCCCGGGGCGTTAGCCGTGCCTTGTAACCCAAAATCGGCTTTACGTGGGGGGCGAAGCTGAGGGGGAGGCTTGCTTTGCATAGCTGGTCCTTGTCAAACTGTTGATATCCTGTCCCTCTTGGTCGTTGGCCTTGTGAATCTGGTCAGACCAGGAATGGAGCAGCCATAAGCATGGCCGATGGCGTTTGAGGGGTTGCAGGAAGTAGGAATGACAGGGGTTAATCCACGCGTGCAAGGTTAAGTCCACCCTTCGGCACGCTTTTTTTAAAATGGTAGATGTGAACGAATCTTTAAAGACTATGAGGCAGTTTAGAAATTTAAAATTTCTCGACCCTGAAGATTTAGTTAAAGGACGGCTAAGACGAGGTACTAAAAATGAGATTGCTGAAAAACATTCTGTTCCTCATGTTCAGAAAGCTGAAGGTTCTTTACTTGAAGAATCTGTCAATGGAGCGGTTTTAAAAGTAGGTTATAGTATTGATAATTTGAATTTTCCTAAAAACGCTATTTTTTTTCACACTTCTATGTATAAAGATAAAGATTTGTTTTATAATAAAAAATTTCCTTTACCAGTTGATAAAGAAAGTTTGATGAGAACGCCTTTAAAAGACATACCTGGTTTTATCTTAAATGATCCTGTTTATACTAATAGTTTATTAATTCAAAGAGCTGTTTTTTATAACTCTCTAGGTTTGAAAACAAATGCCAGGCTTTATGATGTAGGGGATATTGAATTCCAAAAGCATAATTTTAATTTAGAATTCTTTTTAACTTCTTTCAATCAAGAAAATTTTTTAACATTAAGATTGCCTGAGGGGTCTAAACCAGGACATGTTTTAGAACCTATGGATTGTGTTCATAAAGAATACTTCGATAAAATAACGGGCGAAGCAGGGGTTGTTACAGAAATTAAAGATTATGAACAAAAAAAACAAGTTTTAGCACATAAAACAGAGTATATTCTTGATAAATTAAAAAATTTTTAATTAATGATAATGCCTGGTTTTGCAGGGAATGAATTTTTCTTTTCATTTGATTCGTCAGCTTTTTCTATTTTAAACATACAGCTGTAAAACTCTTCTAGCTTTTCTTTATTCTCCACATAATTATTATATTCTTCTTCTAAAGTTATTTCTTGTTTTGGAACTTTACTAGCGTCTTTCATCAAGAGAGGTATTAACTTACTGACTTCTTTAGAATATTTCTTGTAATCTTTATTCATTATGCCTTGCATCACATGTTTAAAATCCCTGCTTTCTTTTATTAATTCTTTAAAGTCTTTTACAAAAGAATACTTCCATTCGTTACTCACTATTACCTTCACTTCTTTTGGTTGTTTAATTCCTGTTAATTCCAACACTTCTTGAACGTCGTGTTTAACATTATCAATTAGTTCATCTAAATACTCTGCTTTTTCATCAATCAACTTTTCATTATAAACAGGCCATTCTTCTAATGCTAAGAAACTTTTATGTCCAAGAACTTCCCATAACTCTTCACAGATATGAG
>CAZAFP010000034.1:0-6819 GCA_964484835.1 uncultured Methanosarcinales archaeon | reverse complement strand
CAGAGAGCTTAGAGCTGAAAAGAGGAAGAAGAGAAATACGCTAATCGTAGGACTGATTATGATCTTTTTAATGGTTTTTAGCATAGTCGGATTCGCAACACAAGGAGGAATAGGAGCAACCAGCGGTTTTAACTACGGAGAATATTCTTTCGAAGTTAGAAACGTAGAAGGCAATCAAATGCTATTCACAGAAGTCAATAATCAAGAAATTGGCTTTTACAGCGATCCGAATAACGCACAGAGCATTACTTTCGAGACAGAAGCCAGAGAACATCTCAGGGAAGCACAAACCGTATACGTAACTATAAACCCAAACGAAGCAATAGACATAGAACGTCAGATTTTATTAAGAGATTATCAACAATTTGCAAATAGAGAAGTAATAAGGGCCTATACAGAAGAAGACCGATTCGATCCTTTACCTGTTATTACTTGTGAAGACGCTACAAGAGACAGACCTGTTTTGTTAGTGGAAGACGACTTCGGGAACTTCACGAACGGAATAACAAAAACAGACGATAATTGTTATAGAGTTCAAGGAAGCGGTATGAACATAGTACTGGCAAGAGATTACTTGCTATATAACGATTTAGGTATTGTAAGATGAAAATATATTTATTTTTAGCAACTCTTTTGTTATTAATTAGCTGTAGCCCCGTAGAAGAAAGCTATGAATATAATGGTTATAGCTTTACACCAGTGGAAAATTATTGGGGTGTTACGATAAGAACGGCAGAAGGAGATAAAAATATTATTTTCTACCACCACCCCGAGGAGTTAGAAGAATTCCAATACGAAGAAAGGACTACGGATTATTTCCAAGAAGTTTTAGGGAATAACGGCAATGTCTTGATAGGAATAGGAGAAGAATTGTCCAACTCAGGTACGGTAGCACTGGCAGGAGTGGAGGTTTCTAAAGTCACAGGAAAAGCCCTTGGTATGAATACCGAGAGTGGTATTACAAGCGAAGGATACGGAACAAAGGTTGTTAATTGCGGAGATGCAGACAGCAATACATTCGTGTTAGAATTCAGACTAGGCGAAGAAGAAGGCATAACCTCTGAAGATCATTGTGGAGTCATCACGGCAGAGAGCCAAGATAGCTTGACAGAACTTTCTAATTTATTTGTTTATAAAATATTAGGTATTATGTAAATGACAAGTCATTACTACAGCGAGAGTCAAGAGAGTAATTTCAAACCTTTCATTATACAACACGGAGAATTAGAATTTTATAGCGCGGCAGGAGTTTTTTCTAAAATGAAATTAGACAAAGCTAGTTTATTATTGGCAAATAAAGCCTTAATACCCGAAGAAGGAAGTGTTTTAGACCTGGGCTGCGGAATAGGAACAATAGGTATTATCCTGAAGAATAAGAATCCTTCTCTGGATGTGACGTTTAGCGATGTTAATGAAAGAGCTTTGAAGCTTACACGTATGAACTTAGAAAAGAACGGTTTAAAAGGAGTTGTTAAGAAGAGTTATTTATTTGAAAATATAAAAGAAGAATACAATGTTATAATATCAAACCCGCCGATAGCCTCGGGTAAGAAAGTTTGCTTTCAACTAATAAAGGATTCGTGGAAATATTTAAAAACTAATGGCTGTCTTCAGATAGTTGCTAGGCATAAAAAAGGAGGAGAGACCTTGTCTAAGAAAATAGAAGAAGTCTTCGGAAACGTAGAAGAAGTCGCGAAAGGAAGTGGATTTAGGATTTACAAAGGTGTTAAGAAGTGATAGATAATTTGTTTTTAGAAATAAGCATTCTTGTTTTATTCGCAATAATAGTCAGTGGCATACTGAAGTATTTGAAACAACCACTTATTATAGGTTATATATTCACCGGTATACTTGCAAGTCCTTATTTTTTAGATTTGGTAAGTAGCAGGAATGCTATAGAGGCATTTTCAGAAATAGGAGTTGCCATATTATTGTTCTTAGTGGGTATTCATCTAAATCCTAGTATTATTAAAGACGTGGGTAAGATATCTTTAATTACAGGCCTGGGTCAGATATTATTTACTAGCCTGATAGGTTTCTTGATAATTTTCTTGATAGGATTTTCAATTATAGAATCTGTTTATATAGCCATCGCTCTTACTTTTAGCAGCACCATCATTATTATGAAGCTTTTGAGCGATAAAGGCGATCTTGATAGTTTATACGGGCGTATAAGCCTGGGTTTTTTAATAGTTCAAGATTTAGTAGCAATGCTAATCCTTATGTTCTTAAGCGTGAGAGGACAAGGAGGGGATTTAAGCAGTGTTTTAATAGAGACTTTCTTGATAGGAGGAGGCGTGATAGTATTATTTTTGATGTTTGGTTATTATTTACTGCCAAGCATTATGAATTACGTCGCGAAGTCCCAAGAGTTTTTATTGTTATTCACAATAGGGTGGTGCTTAGGAGCTGCAAGCCTGTTTTACTATCTTAATTTTTCCATAGAAGTAGGTGCTTTACTAGCAGGAGTAACTCTTAGTATAAGTCCTTACAGACATCACATGAGTAGCTTGTTAAAACCATTAAGAGATTTTTTTATTTTAATGTTCTTTTTATTCCTAGGCAGCCAGATGGTCTTCGAAGGTATTGGTAATTACATTGTTGAAATTATAGGACTTAGCTTATTCATACTAATAGGCAATGCTTTGATTGTCCTTATATTATTAACGAGGATGGGCTACTCATCCAGAACAAGCTTTTTTTCAGGCTTGACCGTTGCCCAAATCAGCGAGTTCAGCCTTATATTAATAGCCCTAGGGGTTAGTATAGGAGATATAACCCCCGAAGTTTTAAGCTTTGTAACATTAATAGGTATTATAACAATCAGTGGAAGTACGTACATGATATTATATAATGACAAGATATATTCATGGTTAAAACCAATACTTAAGATGTTTGAAAAAGATAAAACCCGCGAAGAACTCAAAAAAGGCATGAAAAACAAAAGTATTGTTTTATTCGGATGCCACAGGATGGGAACGCACATACTAGACAGTTTTAAAGATAAGAAAGAAGATTTGTTAATAGTAGATCATAATCCTGAAGTTATTAAATTATTAGAGAAAGAAGGATTTAATGCTGTATACGGAGATGTTTACGATGACGAATTTATAAATGAATTGGGGCTTAAAAATAGCAAATTAGTGATAAGCACCATCCCCGATAATAAAATAAATGAATTTCTTTTGAACAAGATTAAAAATATCCACGAAAAAATAATACTTATAATGAGTGCAAGACACAGCGAAGACGCTAAAAAACTATATGAACAAAACGTAGACTACGTTATCATGCCATACTACCTAGGCGGTAAACAAATTTCGGAGATGACACATAATAATTTATTTGATAAGAAAAAATACGAAGAAGAAAAAGAAAAACACTTAGATTCTATGAATAAATTAATATATAATGAAATAGACGAATTAAGAAAATGATACCAATCAGAGAAATAATAATGTTCGGAGGAGCCATAATAGGCAGCTATACAGACCTGAAAACCAGAGAAGTCCCGGACTTAGTTAATTATAGCATGATGATCATAGGCGTACTTATAAGTTCAATACTTACAATTTTCAATTCAAACCCTGCATATATAATAGCGAGCTTTTTAGGACTGGCCACTGGCTGGATTTTAGGAAGCATTATGTTCTTCCTCAGACAATGGGGCGGAGGAGACGTTAAGATGATCGCAGGCGTAGGAGCCCTAATGGGACTAAGCCCCCAAGAATTACCAGGGATACCCTTATTCATAGCATTTTTAATACTCAGCATGGTAGCAGGGGCGATATACGGAATACTATACTTGTTCTACCTAGCATTCAAAAACAAAAAAGAATACCTAAAAGAATACAAAAAAATAAGCAATAAGAAAATAATAAAGTTGTTTAAAAAATTATACTTAATAACCACACCCATTATAATAGCGCTGATGTTCATAACAAAACTAGACATGCAATTAACCATACTATTGATAAAATTCCTACTGATAATAATACTCACTTTCTACCTAGCAATATTCGGACAAGCAATAAGCAAAGTAAGCAGTACAAAAAAAATAAAGACAGAAGAATTAACCGAAGGAGACTGGATTAACGAAGAAATAAAAGGTATAGAAGTTTCAAAAACAGGAATAACACAAGAACAAATACAAAAAATCAAAGAAAAAGGAATAAAAACAGTCACAGTCACAGAAGGAATACCCTTCATACCCAGCTTCCTATTCGGACTAATACTGACGTACTTACTATTCTAAGGAAGCCTCCTCAAACTCCTAGCGAGATAATCCTCAACTTCCTCCTCCTCAGGCTCCTCCTCCAATTTTTCTTTCTGCTCAGACTCAAAAGCCTCCTGCTTCTCTTTTTTATCAACGCCGTGCAACAACTCAAGATTCTCCTCCAAATCCTTAGGCTGAGAATCCTTACCAGACCAACTAAGATCCAAACCGTCTTCCGAATAACGAGGAATTATATTAATAGAAAAAACAGAAGAAGTCTGACCAGCACTAACCCCATTCTGAATCAACAAGTTAGTACCCTCACAATTCAAAGCCTCAAATAAAGAACCGCTTAATTTATTTGCAACCTGAAACATCTTCACAAGCAAATCATCAGGCACCTGCTCCATAATAACATACTCCTCGTTAGGAAATATAGACAACATACCCTTAACAAGAGTACTACTAGGACAAAGAATAGTTATATCATCATCACGAGCCAAAACATCACCCTCCTCACTCTGACCCAATACCTTACCAACCATTTCCTTCTCAGCAGAAACATCCAACTCCTTAAAAACAGGATTTAAACTAACACTGTCACCCTCAGAACGAGGAATCAAATGAAAAACAGAATGAGGCATCATCTGACCAGCAACCCCGCCATTAGCAACAAACAAACTAGTACCCTGAACCTTAAAAGCCTTCAATAACTTATTGCTAAGATTCTTAGAAGCAATAGCCAAACTCTCCAAAGCCTCAACCTCCAACAAAGGCGTGACAGGAACATGCTTCTTAGGAATAACCAACAAATGACCATTGTTAGCAGGTTTTTTATCTAAAACACAAAAAACATGCTTATCCTCAAATACTTTCTTACTGGGAATCTTACCACTAACTATACCACAAAAAGGACAATTCTCCTTCTGCTCCTCCAAAGACTTAGAAACACTTGCCATAACAATAAAAAAAAAACTTTGCTATTTAATAAATCTTACTAAAAAAAAAATTAATCCTTGGCAAACTCTTCACAAGCCAACAAGAACTCCCTAGGAGTCTTAACCCTCTTATGAATATCCTCAATCTCATTATCAGAAATAACATTCTCATAATCATCACCCAACCTATCAACTATGATATTCATAGCATCATCCAAGGTGAAATTACCAAGATTAATCTCAACACTGAAATAATCCTTTAAAGCACTAGGAACTTTGAAATTAACATCACTACTAGCCAAAACAACACTCCTAAAATGGCCATCCATGAAACTACTTAATTCCTCCAATACTTCCTTATCCAAATGCTGAGCCTCATCAATAAACAAAATAACATCCCTAGACTTATACCTGAAAACCCTAGAGAAAACATTACCCGCCTTCTCCAAAACACGCTCATAATTAATAGGAGAAGAAGCACTGAAAGCATTATAATAATAAAGCTTCCTATCACCACCGAACTCATCCTTTATACTTTTTAAAATACTAGTCTTACCAGTACCCAAAGGACCCTTAAGAATGATACTCTCACCCTCAGCCAAGTTGTTTATAACATCACCAACAACATTCTTACCATCGAAAAACAAATCAAACTCCTCAACAGGCTTTATCGTAAAAGGATTATAATCATAACCACATTCTTCATACCAATTCATTTTAACACCTTCTCAATAAATTTAACATCCAACTTCTTCTTACCAAGCCTCAAGTACTCCTCCAAGACCAACTCAGCAACGCCGAATAAAGACTCTAAATCACCAGAGTGCTTCCACAACAACTCCAACTGATTCTTGTTGAAATACTTACCAAGCCTATCCCCCGCTAACTCCAAAGCCTCAGCCTTACTAAAAGCTTTTAATTCAATCACTTTATTACCAATCCTACTCCAAACACTATCAGGAAGACTTAAATCAACGCCGTCCTTCTTAACTAATACAACACTTTTTATATAACCCTGATCGAAATAATACTGAACCCTCTTGAAAAAATCATCAGATAATTCAGAAATATTATCCAATATCAAGATCATATCCCTAGGCATCTTATTGAAAAAACGCCTGAGGAAACTCTGATTAGCAATTAATAAGTGACCAATGTCAACATCCCTATTATAGGTGTCCAAATCTAAGTAAACAACCCTACCCTCGCCCTTGTAATTCTCAACAACTTCAAAAGCAAGACGAGTCTTACCACTATTAACAGGGCCTTTTAACAATACGATACTCTCACTTTCAACCCAGTAGAGTAAGTTCCTAGCATGCTCTTCATCCTTTACTAATTCATCAACCGTCTTCCTAGCATCCAAACTGAAAGCATGCTTGGACAAACCTAATTTTTTATGCATCATATTTTAACACCACTAATAATTTTTATCATCCGCCTTTTTCTGAAGCTTCCTAGCCTTCCCTCTCAAAGCACTAGACTTAGCATACTCACCCTTACTGTTCAAGTTATCAGCCTTCCTATGCAACCTATCAGCCCTATTACTCAAACCAGTAACAGTAGCCAACAAGTAATAAGAAACTACACCCAATACTAAGACGATTAAAGCAACAAAGCCAGGAATCGTAGTAGAAGGCTCAAAATCAGTGACTAAACCAGTCA
>CAZAFP010000033.1:0-6860 GCA_964484835.1 uncultured Methanosarcinales archaeon | reverse complement strand
GCACGAAAGTAAAACAGACGAGTCAGTTGAAAATTGGATAAAAAAATATGCAAACAAGAATTTAAACGTGACTACTGTAGTTGATACTTACTTGATATTAATACCCAGTATTGAAAAGAAACACGGCGAAGTTAAAGTAGATCTTGAAGAGGTGTTCGAAGAAGTAAAGAATGGTAAAATCTCAAGCAGTTCCATACCAAAGATATTAGAGGATTCTACTAAGAAAAAAATAAACTTAAAAGATTATGAGCAGGCTGACGAGTCCGAAATTGAAGATGTTGTTAAAAACATAATCAAGAATAATCCTGATGCGCCTACTGGTGCTTTGATGGGTATGATTATGAAAGAGTTAAAAGGCAAAGCCGATGGTAAAAAAGTCATGGAGCTAGTAAAAAAGTTCAGTTAAATATCACAGAACTTATTATTTTAAGAAAGTCTTTTGTTTTCATTTTTTCTGTTTTGTTTTTGTGTTTATTATTTTTTATTGTGTCTAATAAATTTTTTTCATTGCTAACTACATAATTATATCCGAAGTTTTTTAGGTTGTGGCTATCACTGGTTGTTATTAATGGCTTATCATGTTTCTTCGCTATTTTAATCGCTTTTTTATTGAAATAATTTACAAAAAAATGATTGAAGAAAGATATTTCTATTGCGTCAAATAAATCAATATTATTTATCAATTCATTTTTTAAACAAGTCTTGCCTGGATAAAAAGGATGAGGTGCAATAACAAATAATTTTTCATTTGTCTTTTTTTCTTTTTCAAGTTCTTTGAAAGAATTTATTTCTCTGGTGGGATTTAGTAAAACTACATGTTTACCTTCTATCGTCTCCTCCACTCCTTTTATTAAAATTATCCCTTTTGCTCTCGCATATCTTCTTATTTCTCTAGGGAATATTATTTGGTTGTGATGAGTAAAACTAAGGTGTGTGAATCCTAATTTTGCTGCTTTGTCTATTAATTTCTCAGGATTATAATCTATTATATTCTTACCTTTTAATCCGTCTTCAGGGTCTAGATTTGTGTGTATGTGCAGGTCTGCTTTTATCATTTCAAAATACACTCTTATTATATTCTATTTTAAACGTTTTCATATCAACCCTGCCATTATCATGTTTTCTCAAAGCATTATCTACTTCTTTCTTTGAAAAATAACCTTCTCTTATTCCTCGTTCTAATTTTTCCTTAGATCCTTCTAATATTTTATTATTCTCAGTATTTTTCAAACTAGTACTCAAATATCCTTTCATACAATCACGTTTCAGATTAATCAATTCATCTATAGTATATGCTTTTTTATTAAGCGCTTCTTTAACTAATTCTTTATTTATGCTATATAAGTCGCCGTAATACCTCAGCATTTTATATTCTTCCACTACGTCTTTTCTTAAACTTTCTTTGACAGAACCATTACTGGAAATTAAAAAATCTTCTTCAGAAATTATTTCGGTCTCAAGACTTTCCATCCTGAGATTATTATATGAATAACCTCAGTATATAAATATTATTGTAAAAAAACCAAAATACTTTTAAGTAACAATCTAAAATTGAAAAATTATGTCTATATTCAGACCTATAGTGAAAGAAGAGGAGAGAACTTTAGAAAAAAGACTTCGGTTATTCGAAGCTACAATGGCAGGAGTTGGGTATATACTCGGAGCGGGTATATACGTTCTTATAGGCGCCGTGGCTAGTAGTGCTGGAAGTGCTATTTGGTTGGCATTTATACTTGCGGGCTTCGCGGCTTTAACATCAGGTCTTAGTTATGCAGAACTTGCTAGTATGTTCCCTGTTAACGAAAGCGAATATAAATATGCAAAAGAAGGCTTGAGCGAAAAATTCGGTTTCTTTTCTTACATCTCTATAATACTCGCTTTAACCATTGGTATCGCGGGTGTATCTCTGGGTTTCGCTAGTTATTTTAGTGAATTGACTGGCTTTGGAAATACTGGTTTAATCGCGGTAATTGTAATATTATCTTTTGCTTTGCTAAACTGGTTCAGTATTAAAGGAGCTGCAAAGGTGACTTTTTTATGTACATTGGCGAGTATAATAGGTCTTCTTACAATAGTAGGTCTTGCAGTATTCAATGGTAATTTATCAGCTAGCTATACTGAGATGCCTGAAGGGATAATGGGTGTTATTCAAGGAGCTTCATTAATATTCTTCGCATACCTCGGCTTTGAAGGTATTGTAAAATTATCTGATGAGACAAAAAATGCCAGGAAGACAATACCTAGGGCTATAATACTAGCTATTATAATATCTACCGTGGTTTATATAGCTGTTGCCATAGCCAGCGTAAGTGTTTTATCCTGGCAAGAACTAGCAGCTTCTAGCGCTCCGCTGGCGGATGTCGCGAGTGCAGTTATGGGAAGTTATGCATTCACATTCCTCGCTATAATAGCGTTACTTTCAACATCTAACACTATCTTGATGGGTATATTATCAAGTTCCAGAGGTTTTTATGGCTTGGGTTTAATATTCAAGAAATTCAAATTCTTATCCAAGGTAGGAATAAGGAATACCCCTACTAGGTCTATAATTATAACAACTTTAATCGCGTTAGTATTCTTATTGTTTGATGACATATCTCTAATCGTAGGATTTACAAACTTCTTGATATTCGTAACTTTCATAATAATGAATTTAGCCGTGATAAACCTAAGATATAAAAAACCAGATTTAAGAAGAAAATTCAAAGTACCATTAGCAATTGGAAAAACCCCTGTTATACCAGTACTGGGTATAGTAATATCTTTATTCTTAATGTTCAACTTACAACCAATAAATATAATAACTGGTATTATAGTAACAATTATAATATTCGGATTATATAAATTAATGCACGGAAAAAATGGATCTTAGAAACAAAATCGCTATAATAACGGGAAGCGCGAGGGGTATAGGCAGGTCTATAGCCTTAGAATTCGCAAAACAAGGGGCTAAAGTAGTAGTCAGCGATGTAGACATAGATAACTGTGAAATAACTTGTGATGATATAAAAGACATGGGCTTCGATGCTTTATCCATAGAATGTGACGTGACCAAAAAAAGAGAGGTCACAAAGTTAGTTAAAAAAACCCTGAAGAAATATCAAAAAATAGACATACTAGTAAATGCTGCTAGTGACGAAACAGTAAAGCCTTTTTTCGAATTAACCGAGAAAGAATGGGAAAAAATAATAGACATAAACCTAAAAGGAGTATTCTTAACAACTCAAGAAGTTGGCAAAGTAATGGCGGAACAAAAAAAAGGAAAAATAATAAACATATCCAGCATAGCTGGAGAAGTGGGTTTTACGTACACAAGTTCTTTATGTGCTTCTAAAGCAGGCGTCATAAATCTAACAAGGGAGTTAGCATTGGAACTTTCAGAACATAAAATAAACGTTAACTCAATAGTCTCAGGAGTCTTACCAACAAAGATAACAAAAAACATCTTGGAAGATGAAAAATCAACAAAGGACTTAATAGAAAACACTCCTCTGAAGAAAATAGGAAAGCCGGAAGACATAGCTAAGGCGGCTGTATTTCTAGCAAGCGAGAGATCAAACTATGTAACAGGTCATAACTTAGTGGTGGATGGTGGTTGGACATGTCATTGAAAAATAAAACTGTATTAATAACAGGCGCAGCCAAAGGAATAGGAAGAGCCGCCGCGTTAGAATTTGCCAAAGCAGGATCAAAAGTAATAATTGCAGATATTGATAACGAAAAATCTAAAGAATTAGAAACTCAGATAAAGAACCTCAAAAAAGAATGCTACTACATATATTGTGACGTAACCAAAGAAAAAGACGTTAAAAAACTAATAAGACAAACAAAGAGAAAATACGAAAGAATAGATATCTTAGTTAATAACGCAGCAGTATTATTAAGAAAACCCATAAATGAAATACAAGAAAAAGAATGGGATAAAATAATCAATACAAAAATAAAAGGACTATATAACTTCGTAAAGAACATATCGGAGGATATGAAAGATAACCGAGACGGAAAAATAATAAGCATAGCATCCATAGCAGGCATAATAGGATTGCAAAACAGCTCTGCTCACTCCGTAGCGAACGGGGGTATAATAAACCTTACAAAACAATTAGCAACGGAACTATCTCCTTATAAAATAAATGTTAATTCAGTATCTCCTGGTATAATAGCAACCGATATGACAAAAGAATTATTAACTGATAAGAAAATTAAAGAAAGATTATTATCAAACATACCTCTTAATCGCATAGGAACTCCTGAAGAAGTAGCAGATGCAATACTATTCTTAGCAAGTGAAGATTCTAACTTCATAACAGGCCATAATTTAGTAGTAGATGGTGGATGGTTAACACATTAAAAAAAAGAGAAAAATAAAAAAAATTAAGAAAAAAGTTTTTATTCTATGATTTGTTCAGCGTCGATTTCTATAACTTCTTCCTGAGGTTCAGGCTCGACATATAATTCCAAATCTCCTTCTTCAATCTTTTGATTAGCTAACTCTAACAAATTCTGTTCAGCTTCCATGTCAGCAATACCATGTTCTGCTTTCTCATCCTCTATTAAAGCTATAACCCTAAGATCTGAAGGACTCATCATAGCTTCTTCCTGAGCAACAACTTCCTCAAGACTAGTTCCTTGAGCTTCCAAATCTTGCTCGGTCATACCTTGCATTTCTAAACTTTCTCTTACCAAATCTTCAATCATGGAAGTATCTGCTTCAACGCCTCTCTCTTCCGCTTCTGTTTCCAAGACTTTATTTATAGCGATTTGCTGAATAGCGTCTTGAATAGTGGCTGGTTGTCCCCTGGCTTGCATCTGACTAAGAACGCCAGACGCTTCCTCTGCACTGATGTCTTCTCCGTTAATAGAAGCCACGACTTCAGGCAAATCATCTACTTCTTGATCTACTTCTTGTGCTGGTTCCTCTGGAACCATCGGATCTTGTTCTGCAGGCATTTCTTGTTCTGCCGGCATCTCTGGCTGAGCAGGTTCACACCCCGCTGCGACTAAAATCAGAGCCAAAGCACTTATTATCATAATACTTTTTTTATACATATTACATTTCACCCAGTATTAGGCGATAAGAATTTTTTTTTAAATTTTTTGAAAGTTAAATCATTCTCTAAATAAAATCTTAGCTTCTTCTAACATTGTAAGAACATCAATAACCTCATAACCAGAATCTCTTATATGAACAATCCTATTATCGTAAATATCAATCCCGTACTCTTCTTCCAGGATTAAAGCATAACAAGAAGTTTGTAAAGAATAAACAAAAAATTTGTTGTTAGGAAACTCATTAAAAGGAATACTCGCATTCTCGAAAAAACTATTCTTATCAATAACCTTTCTATTCGTCTTCCAATCAATTAAAAACAATTTTCCACTCTCATCCCTAGCTATTAAATCAACAGTACCTGCAATTTTGTACTTTTCAGAAAAAACCCTGGCTTCCGATGCTTCGACTGAAAAATTATATTCTTCTAAAAAATCCAACACTGGCCTTATAAGCTTTAACTCTTCTTTTTTCAAACGTCCTTTTTTAAAATACTTATCAACTAAATCATGAAAATAAGAACCCTCTTCCCTTATAATATCCCATTCCTTTAAAACCTCTTCCTGAGAAGTCAAATTCAAATCAGCTATGTATTTAGAAACCTTATCAACATTGAAAGGAAAATAATTGCTTATCTTTTTAGTAACACTAACCAACTCTCCACCTTTCAAATAATAACGATGATTCTCAGAATCAAAAGTAAGACCTTCCTTTTCATTATGTTTTTCTATAAAAGAACCCAGCTTCATACTAAAAAATAAAAAAACAATCTTTGAATATAAAACCTTCTAAAAATATAAGGATGCCTCGTCCGCTAACGATTGTACGAGTACACAAAACAAAGATACAACACCAAACATTTTTATATTAGATTCTTTAAAATCACCTAATGAGTGGGAATATGTTGCTAGTCAAATTCCTTCAAAACTAGTAGGTATAGTTTGTGATTATAATTTGCGAATTGAACGCATTCGTTCACGAAATTCACAAGTAAAGGACATCGATATTGCGTATAGAGATGCTATTGACTTAGGGTTACATCCTGATTATGATTTTAATATTCCTGCGCTTGTATCTCGGTCAGATTATATTATTCAAACCGAACGACCAGTCAAAGGACAAATAGAAGAAATAATAGGTGGAATATATGGAAATTGAAATGAAATTTAAAGTAGATTCAATTGAAACAATTATTGAAATTGCTTTAGAATTAGGTTTTAAGGAAGTTAAAGAAAAACATCAAATAGATTATTATTATGCTGTAAATAAAGTTTCTGAAGATGGGAAAAGGTCTTATTTGCGAGTTCGAAATGATAAATTAAAAAATTCGTGGTCGATTGATCTACATAAGGTCATTAGTAAGCTCGCAACAGAAGAGATAGAAGTAGATACTACTGAAGATATAATTAAAATTGTTGAGTATCTAGGTGGAAAAATTCAATGTATTCTTAATAAAAAACGAAAATTATTTGCAAAAGATAATGTAAAGATTTGTATTGATGAAGTGAAAGATCTTGGATTTTTTGTTGAATTAGAGTTAGAAGGCGAGGAATCAGAAGCTTCTGTGTTAGAAGGCCTTGCATCTAAATTAAAATTAGACATGGACAGGAGAATACATAGTAAAGGATACCCTGATTTATTAATCTCAAGTAAAAAAAATCCTTGATTTTAGCAAAGAAAGAACACATAAAAAAACAGCACTCTGAAAAACGCATCAAAACACCCAAAAACAAGCAATGAACACATAATAAGAAAAGAAAAAGGTACCACCCAATAAAGCACTGAGTGGCAAATGCCCCGTCCGGGATTT
>CAZAFP010000032.1:0-6894 GCA_964484835.1 uncultured Methanosarcinales archaeon | reverse complement strand
GAAGCCTGAGGGTGAGTTTGATTTTATGGGTGAGATTGATTTTATGGGTGAGATTGAGAGTGATTTCATCATGCTTAATGTTCCTTATGAATTATTAGATAAAAGGGATAAATTGATTAATAGTTTAGAAGAAAGAGGTATTAATAGTGAGGATGTTTTAAGAGGTAATGTCAGGTCTGAAGATATAACTTCGGAAGATCAAAAAGATTTGCAAGAGGAGTTAGATGATTTATTAGAGGCGTATAGGCGTGAGCAGAAATGGGAACATTTCTATGGAGATTACGGTAATACTATGAGGACTGCTTGGAATAACGTACAGGCTGTTTCTTCTTTAAGAAGTTTCTTCGGAGTGGACACTTGGGTTAGTAGGGGTGAGTCTTTCATTCCTGGAGCTGATGGTTTGATGAGTGCTTTTGACGATGCTTTAGACTTTGTTACTTTAAACAGTTTCTGTGAAAGTCGTAGTTTTGGCAGTAGGGATACGTCTTCAAGTTATGCGGGTATTTCTTCGGGCTTGGCTGGTATTGAGCCAGGGGCTGCTATAAATGCTAGGGCTGCGACTACTGGCGAGGGTGGTTCTTCAGTTGAGTATTGGATTGGCGGTGGTGTTCAGACCGTTGCTGATAGAGGTTTGAGTTTCGGAGTTAGGGTTTATAGTGGTTCTTCTTATGAAGACATAACTGAGGAATTATTCGGTGTTAGTACGGTTAATTTAGAAGCTGGTGATTATGAATTCTTTAGCGGTAGGGATACTAAGAATATAATCTTGGATGATGAGTATGATAGGGTTTGTTTAGACTTCAAAATGAGCGGGTCTGATTTAGAAAGGTATTTTGATATATCTAGGGGTTTGAGTGATGGCGAGCTTTGTAGTAATATTGTTTTCGAAACAAGTAGTAGAGGTAGGAGTAGGTGAGGTTTTATGGATTTAAAAAGTAAGGGTCAGGTAACATTGTTTGTAATACTTGGTTTAGTTGTATTCCTTATGATTTTCATAACTATTTATTTAATATTTCAGGAAGAGCAGGAAGTAGTTGATGATGAAGTAGTTGTGATAGATGATGCTCGTTTGAATCCTCTCGTTGACCAGGTGGAGTATTGTCTTGGTTTGTTAGCCAGGGAGGCTTTGGAGGATATTGGTCTTCGTGGTGGTTTTATGGATGTTGATAGGGATAATTATGTCCTTGGTGTAGAGCCGGGTTACATTAACAATGCTTTGGAATTATTTGAAGGTAGTGATTTAGTATTGCCTTATTGGTATGGTATTCAGGATACTCCTGATTGTGAAGATTGTGATTTTTATGTTAACAGGCCGGTTCTTGATGGTCCTACTCGTAGCTCTATAAGTGGTCAGGTTGAGAGTTATGTTGATAGTAATCTCGTGAGTTGTACGGATATTGATTTATTTAGTGATTCTTTAGAAATTGAACATGGTTCTCCTTCTTCTTTTGTGGAGTTCATGGATGATGTTTCTGTCGTTAGTGTTTATTGGCCTATGAATGTTAGTATTTTAGGCGAGGACGTTTCTTACGAGATGGATAGTTTCGAAAATGATCTTGATATTCCTATGAGGGATATTTATGGTATTGCTTCTTCTGTTTTAACAAATGCTATTATGGCTGATGGTTTATTGGATGAGTTTGCTATTGATGTTAGTGATCACATGGCTAGTGGCGGTAGAGACGGTGAGGTTCCTCCTAGGAGTGGGGGTACTGATTATGATTTTAGCGCGCCTAGTATGTGGAGGACTAGCGAGGTCAGTGAGATTATGCAGGAGGCTGTTGTTGAAAACGCTCCTTATTTACAAATCATGGGTTCTAGGGATTCTTTCATGGCTTTCAACACGGGAGATCCGTTTTTAGACAGTTTTTTAGGTGGTATGACTGGTTCTATACCTTCTCAGTCTTCTTTAGAGGATGTTAGGATTCGTTTTGACCACATTTCTGATTGGCCTTTCTTTTTAAGAGTTAATCCTAGTAGTGGCGAGTTAATCATGCCTACTAGTCAGTCTGTTCCCATGCTTAGTTTTGTACCTTTAACTTATACTAATTATGATTTCACGTATGACTTATCCTTCCCTGTCTTGGTTACTTTAGAGCATGATTCTGCTTTTGGAGGGGATGGTTATTTATTCCAATTCGTGGCTGAGGCTAATAGTCGTTATAGTCAGAGGTATGCTGAGGATGTTGAGATTTTAGAGGATGATTCTGATGTGACTAGCTTTGCAGACCCTGTTAATAGGAATATACCTGTTGAGGTAAAAGTTTATAACGCGGTTACTCAGGCTCCGATGGAGGATGTTACGGTTAGTTATACTTGTCTTGAGGAGACTATCATACTTGGAGATTCTGAAATCAGGGATGGCGAGTCTTTTGTAGAGTCTGAATTAAGTACTTGTATGAATGGTTATTTCAGCGTTCAAGGTCAGGAGCATCATTCTGACAGGTATTACGAAACTATAATGGAGGGTGAGGATTATAATTTAGAAATTCCTGTTTATGAATTATTTGACGTCACTATAAGGTCTGAAAAGAGATTGTTGAGTGTTAGTGAAAGAGACGATGAAGGTACTATACTTAACACTTCTATAAGCAGTGGTACTTACATACCTGAGAATAATGAAGACGTCAACATATTTTTAATAAGGGATGATGGTGAATTCGTACGTTCAGTTACCTTGACAGGTGGTTCTGAGGATGAAGTTGATCTCTTACCTGGTTATTACGATGTTATGGTATTGGCTAATATTTACAAAGAAGAAAATTTCACTACTGTTGATGAAGAGGTTTGTTGGGATGAACAGCCATGGTGGCCTTTTAGTGGTGAGGAATGTGAGACTATTGAAGGTGTCGATTTGGGTAGAGAATTAGTTAGTGGTCATCTGGATATGAGTGGTGATAATGCTATTTATTTAAGCCCTGATGAGTTAGCTAGTGGTTATTTAAGATTTGTTTATCCAAGCATTGAATATAGTGATATAAGAACTACGAGGGATCTTGACTTGATTGGTAACGTATTCCAGATAAATAACCATCGTGATTTTGAAGAGGATCCTACTTTGTTTGGCTTAGTAAGGGATGAGGATTAAATCCTTTATCTTAATTTTTTTTTACCAAAATATTTATAATGGTTAACCTTTACTATTTATTGTATGGATGATCATAAAAGACTTGAGACTATGAAGAAAGACATCGACATTTTTAAACAAAACGTTCTTGAAAAATTCGAGGATTATATACAAGGTATAGCGCTATCGCCTCCTGGCGAGGATAAGAATATTGTTAATTTATTATTGTTAATAGATGATAGTGATAGCAAGAAGCTATCTAAGGCTGAGTTAAAAGAAAAATTAACTAAGGTAATTGAGGATATTGCTAAGAAGAATAATGCTGATATAAAGCCTGAAGTCGTTTTAAACACGGAATTCTTAGAGGACAGTTATGATAATAAGCATGAAATAACGAGTAAGATTGCTAATTCCGCTATTGTTTATGATAAAGGTATGTTGGGTGCTATCAAGGTCAGTACTATTCATAAGAATATGGTCTTGGAGCGTTTTGAGAAATACATAGTTAGTTATGTAATCGGCGGAAGCGTGATTACTTCCAAATCTAGTCCTGATAGTGATATTGATTCTTTTGTCATAATTGATGATACTGACGTTAAGAAGATGACTAGGGCTGAGTTGAAAGATAAACTCAGGGGTATTATTAGTAGTATGAGTTATGAAGCTAGGCAGATGGCCGGCATCCAAAGGGATTTTCACGTGCAGGTTTACATATTGACTGATTTCTGGGAGAATCTTAAAGATGCTAATCCTGTAATATTTACTTTTGTAAGGGACGGAGTTCCTCTATACGATCGTGGTGTTTTCATGCCTTGGAAGCACTTGTTGTTAATGGGTAAGGTTAAGCCCAGTCCTGAGGCTATTGATATGCTCATAACTACGGGTGAGCAGATGCTTCAGCGTATTGATCAAAAGCTTAAAGAGATTGGATTAGAGGATTTCTTCTGGACTACTATTACGAGTAGCCAGGCTGCGATTATGCTTTATGGATTACCTCCTCCTGTTCCTAAAGAAACTGCTAGTCTCATGAGGGATATTTTTGTCAAGAAGGAGAAGATGATTGATGACAAGCACGTTAAGACTTTCGAAAAGGTTATGAAGCTTAGGAAGACCATAGAGCATAATAACAAGACTAAAGTTTCTGGTAAGGAGATTGATGAGTTGTATAAGGAGTGTCAGGATTATTTGAAGACTATGAAAGAGTTGTTTGAGAAGATAGAAACTCAGAAATCTGAAGAGAATATTAATCATACTAGTCAGGATTTGGATAATGTCTTTTTGGAATTGAAAAAGACCTTTGGGATTGATAAAGAAATTGATGAAACTTTGAAGCAGTTGGAGCGTGAGAATAAGATACCTATGGGTATTAATAAACAATATAAAGAATTCTTAAAAGTCAAGGATTCTTATGATAAGAAAAAGGTTGTTAAGAAAGAAATTGATAAGGCCATTGGTGTTGGTAGGGGTATTATTAGGAATTTAATAGATAGTATTCATAGGCGTAAAAGTTTTGATGTTGCCAGTTCCAAATTAAGAATTAGAAAAGGTGATTTATTGGCTGAATTAGTATTTTGTAAAGAAGGTGCTATATTGTTTAAAGACTTGGAAGATCCTAAGGATATTTTGTTCTTTAAGAAAGGAAAGCAGGATTATAATAAGCCTAAGAAGTTAAGTCAGGAAAAAGCAACGGAGTACATTGAAGAAATTGATAATGTTAATTTAACAAGTAATTTACGTAAAATGTTGGTAGAGGTTTATGGGGAGGAATTTGACATTCTCTTCTAAAGGAAAATGATAGATAGGTATAAGGTTTATCAGTTAATGACTCATAATCCTGTTATTATGGGTAGTGGTAAGACTGTCAAGGAAGCTGCTTTGGCTATGAAGGAAAAAGGCACTGGTAGTGTTTTAGTGGTTGATGGTGATAGTTTAAAGGGTTTGTTGACTGAGAAGGATGTTATGTATAAGGTTACTGCTTTTGATAAAAAGCCTAGCGAGGTCTTGGTTGATGATATAATGACTTTGGAAAAAGAAGTTGTGAGTATTGAGAGCACTAAGTCTATTTATGATGCTATGGTTTTGATGAATAATGATAGTGTTAGAAGGCTTCCTGTGGTTGATAATGGCGTTTTAAAAGGTATAATAACTGCTAAGGACATTCTTAAGGTAGAGCCTGAACTATTCGATACCGTCGTTGATAATTATAGGCTTCGTGAAGAAGATCGTAAAAAAGAATTCTTTTAGAAATTTTTAAGGAATTCTTTGTTTTTCTTTTTTAAGTCCTTAACTGCTTTATCTAAGGCTTTTTCGGGTTCTTTTGCTTTCAAGAAAAACTTTGGTATTCCTACTAATGGATGGCTTATTGTATAGCTAGCTACATCTACATCTTTGTTATTTCTTAATTCGTCTTTCAAATAATTACAAAAAGTATGTCCTGTGTTTCTTAATTCGAATACTAGTTTTTCTTTTTCGTTTTCAAGAACTTTAATTTCCATAATGATAGAGGGATAAATTGTTTATTTATAAAAGTTTTTATTATGTTATTTGTATTAGCTACTCTGTTAAAGAAATATTTATATAACACTTAGATTTAGCAATAATACTTGGGGGTGTTTTAAAATTAGTATGTTAAATTCGAAGAAACAACTTGATTCTTTAAAGCAGGGTCTTAGGCATGCTTTTGGTGAGATAAAAAATGAATTTAACGAACATTTGGAATCTATAAATCAGAATACTTCTGAAATACAAGCTGTTTATGATTACGTGGCTGATGTTGAGCATAAGATAGATAAGTTAAGTGAGCGTTTGGATGAATTACAGATGGCTTTGAATCCTAACATGTCTCATGATCAGTTTAAGGTTGATTTGACTCATAGGGAGCAAGAGACTTTTATGGTTTTGTATGCTGAGCAGGATGTTTTGAATGCTGAGGATATTGCTAGGCGTCTTGGTTTTACTGAGGAGATGGTTAATCGTTATGTTTTTAATTTGATTAGCAAAGGTATTCCTATTATAAGGGAGTATAAGGATGATTCTGTTACTCTAAAGTTAGATCATCGTTTTAAGGATTTGCAGGCTCGTAAGAATGTTCTTAAGATTAATGAGAGTATAAATCAGCAGTTGATGTCTGACAACATACTATAGTTATTAACAATAGCTTTAAATATTATTAACTTTTTCTGTTTGTTTTTATGGTACATGCTAATAAAACAATATCATTTGTAGGCTTAGACTTTGTCAGGTTAGGATTATTACTATTAGGCTCTTTGATAATTGTATTAGTGTGGAACTTTTTGTCTTTTTTAGTAGTGGTCGGTACTTTTATTTATATGGCTTACAGATTCTCAAGACTAGCTCTAGGAGGATTTAGCTGTGCTCATTGTTATTTTCATTTCATAATAAGCATATTCTTATTCATATTCTCATTTGGAGCTCTAGGAAGCGGCTCTGTAATAATACCATTACTATTTCTATGGATAAGCGGCTTAACCAAAGGTGTTTAAACATGAAACTAATAATACTAACAGGACAATTAGGAAGCGGCAAGACAACAGTATTAGCCAATGTTATGAACACACTGCCTAAAAACAAATCAGTAGGTATTATAATAAATGAATATAGTGTTTCCGGAATAGACAGTGATTTTATCGGGAAAAAAGGAGTAAATGAATTAAACGATGGTTGTGTATGCTGTAATAAAGGAGAAGATCTTAAAGACTTACTCGTACAGATGAAAAATAAAGATTACGTTTTATTGGAAACAACAGGATTGTCTGACTTAAATCAACTAATGGAAAGACTTTCAGAATTCAATTTCGAAATCGCTA
>CAZAFP010000031.1:0-6990 GCA_964484835.1 uncultured Methanosarcinales archaeon | reverse complement strand
CTAATAACTTATTTTTATCCCAGCCAGCTACTGACTTACCCCATAATACAAAAACACGGTTTATACTATTCCAGTATTTCTCCGGGACGAATTTCATAAGTTCTTTTTCGGTTTCATCAGGATTTTTTGTTTTTACAAAGCCAAAAATATTGCTTATTCTGTGAACGTGAGTATCTACACAAATCGCAGGTTTGTTAAAAACCTCGCCCATGACTAGGTTAGCAGTTTTTCTACCGACGCCAGGTAATGAAATCAGATCATCTAAAGAACTTGGGACTGCTCCGTTAAAGTCATCTCTTAATTTCTGAGCCGAGCTTATGACATGTTTGGCTTTAGTTTTGTTGTAATTCAAACTCTTGAATATTTTCAGAACGTCTTCATAATCCGCATCTGCTAATTCGTTAAGGGAAGGATACTTCTTGAATAATTCTTCACCTATTACTATAGTAGTCTCGTCTTTACTCTGAGCACTCATTATAGTAACTATTAAGACTTGCCAAGGCTCTTTCCAACCCTCAGCGGCTAAGCGAGTATAGTCATTTTCGAATTTTTTATTTGCTTTTTCAAAGATGTCTATAAAATATTGTTTTTTATCCATTTAAATTTTGATTAATGGCTTGTTTAAATAATTATTGGAACATGAACAAATATAGCACAGGGAGTAAAAAGACAGATGTAAAAGAATAATAATTGCCAAAATGAAAATGTTTAAATTAATCGATTTAGTTTTTTATTATAACCCTACTTTCGAAATCCCCTCTAGCAAAAAAAGGTTTAAAATTTATTTTATCAAAGTATTCATCTACAGCCTTTTTTTGACCCGGAAAACTCATGTAGTCATCTAAAATCAAAACGCCACCTTTAACCAATCTCGGGAATAATACCTCTAGTTCTTTTTTTGTTGAATCATAAAGATCAGTATCTAATCTGAGTATTGCAATTTTTTCAGGCAAATTTTTTTCATCATTTAAAGTTTTTAACACATCCCCTTTAATTATGTTATATTTATTTTCAGGATACGAAAGATTTTTTAAACCATTAATTAAGATGTGTTCACTTTTTGCAAGACCCCCAACCTCAAAAGCTGGTTTTAAAACAGGCCTATTTTTTAAAGTCGATTCTTTTTCATCTTTATCTTTATTGTACATAGTCATGCCTTCAAAAGTATCATAAAAGTACAAGTCTCTCATGCTATCAAATCTTAAAGCTAATGTAGCCATCAGAGTTGCAATCCCACCACTATAAATCCCACATTCAACAAATGCTCCCGAAATATTATTTACAGTTACATATCTCACAGCTTCTATTACATCCCTGATTTTCTCTTCAGTACCAAGAGTATAAGTATTAGCACTATTCCAGTGAGCTATAAAATCATTCCCAAGACATCTTACTTCATCATAAATATCTTGTTTACTAAAAGAAAATAAATGCTCGTGATCTGAATGAATAATAGAATATCCTCTCCTTTGCAAATATTTCTTGATACGTAATAATTCCTCGTCATAAATTTTATATCTATCTTCATCTATACTCTCTTCCCAAAACTTTCCAAAATCAGTAATATTGTTCAATTTAGAGTATGTAAAACATTAATTAGTTTTATATTTTTTTAAAACGAATGTTAAAATCAAACTAAAAACTTTTTTTAAATAACAGTTTTAACTTAAAAAAATTTAGTATCGATACTAATTTAAAACATTAAACAATACTCTGTAGGATGAACGCTATTAGTATAAAAAATCTGACGAAAGAATATAATGGTAGCAAAGCTGTTAATAACCTAACTCTTAATGTCAAAAAAGGAGAGATACTTGGATTCTTAGGCCCTAACGGCGCTGGTAAAACCACTACTATTAATTGTATTTCACAATTAGCTAATATGACCAGAGGCAGTATAATTGTTAATGGTTTTGATATTGAAAAAGATTATGTTGAGGCGAAGAAGCAAATAGGTTTGAGTCCTCAGGAAATAAGCAGGGATCATTATTTTAAGATAAAAGATATTTTGCAATACCAAGCAGGTTATTTCGGCATAAGGAAACAGGAAGCAATTGATAAAGCAACAAAATTATTGAAGGATTTTGGATTATGGGATAAAAAAGATAAGAAGCTTAAAGAGTTGTCAGGAGGTATGAAAAGGAAGTTATCCCTTGCTAAAGCTCTTATACACGATCCTAAAATTTTAATTCTGGATGAGCCAACCGCGGGTTTGGATGTTGATACTAGGTATGAGCTTTGGACTTTGATAAAAGATTTGAAGAAGAAAGGCATTACCATTATTTTAACCACTCATTATATTGAGGAGGCTGAGAAGCTAAGCGACAGAATAGGAATTATAAGCAGAGGAGATCTTATAAAATTAGATAATACTAAGAGTATAATGGATGACTTGTCTCAAAATGTTATAAAAATATATTTGACAAGTGAAAAGAAGATTGGAAAGTTGAGTGATTTAGCTTTTGAACAAGAAAAAAGCGTTATTAAAATAAAGACTAATAGGAAAGAGCAGAATAAGCATTTGAATAAAGCACTGCAGAGCTTGGCGAGACAGAAGGTTGACATAAAAAATTTCGATATAGAACAAGATAATCTGGAGAATATATTCAGGAGGTTAGTATATGAAAAGTGAATGGATAAGTTTCTATACTTTGTTTAAAAGAGAATTCTTAAGGTTCTTTAAAGTTCCTAATAATACTATATTTCCTCAGTTAAGTACTACTTTGTTCTTTTTCTTGATATTCGGAATAGCCCTCGGGACGAGGATAAGGGAAGTCGCAGGCGTGGAGTACTTACTTTTTATACTTCCCGGTTTGTTTGTTCAAACCCTTATTAACGGCAGTTATTCTAACCCCTCTGGGTCTTTGTTTTTTTCTAGGATGTTCGGTAGTATAAATGATGTTTTAATCGCACCTATTTCTTATTTGCAATTCATATTTGCGCATATATTCGCTGCTATGATGAGAGGTTTTTTCTTAGCAGCAGGTACTATTGTTATAGCTTTGTTTTTTACAAGCTTGGCCATACATAATTGGTTCATACTAATTAGTTATATTTTGTTGATAGCGTTCTTATTTGCGTGTTTCGGTATATTAATTGGTTTGTGGAGTAAGGAATTTGAGCAGTTGAATATCTTTATTAATTTCGTCGTGACTCCTCTTACTTTCTTAGGAGGTATTTTTTATACGTTGGACATGGTTCCTGATTGGATGGCTTTGCTTACACAGATTAACCCTATATTTTACATGATTAACGGCGTCAGGTATGGAATGCTTGGGATTCATGATGGTTCTGTATATCTAGGATTATTATTTTTGGGAATTGGCAGTGTTTTGATATTCACATGGGTTTATTATTTGATAAGAACTGGTTATAATCTTAAAAGTTAAAAAGATAAATTTTAAAAACCAGAGGATATAATAAGTATTATATGGAAAAATGGTTTGGTTATATTAGTTTGGTTTTGGCTGTTTTTTTACCACCCGTAGGGGCCATATTAGGAGCTATATTGCTTAAGCACGATTATAGCGATGTTAAAGCATTAGTTAGTGTAGTAATAGGATTAATATTATCTTTAGCAATGATTTTGACTACCTTAATAAGAGTTATGTAATATAGTGATTTTCTTTTCATAATACTTAAATAAAAAGAAAACATAATTATAATTAAGAGTATTTACAGTTAGTAAAAAAAAAAATTAGACAAAAGAGGGGAATGATTGAAAATGTTAAAAGAATTAAAAGTCGAGAGTATCATGAGTCAGGATTTTGCAGAGATAACCTCAGATGAAAGGGTTAGCAAGTTAGTTTCTTTGTTTAAAGGAAGTAGAGATGTTGTCGTTGTTAAAGAAGATAATAAATACAGTGGAGTCATATCTAAGAAAGACCTCATAAGATCTACTAATAAGCCAGGTTCGACCAAGATTAAAAAAATAACACGTGCTTCTCCTAAGCTGTCTAAAAGCACTGATTTGGCAGAAGTTGCGAGGCTGATGATAGAGAATAACATGGCAAACCTCCCTGTTTTTGAGAATGAAGTCGTAGTGGGCATGGTTAAGATAGATGATATTTTGAAAACCCTTGAGAAGTCTAGTTTTGATGTTAAAGCAAAAGATATTATGACAAGCAAGCCCGTAACATTAAAACAGGACGATAGTGTTATAAAAGCCTTGATAACTTGCAGAGATCATAATATTTCTAGGATTATGATTACCAAGGGGGATGATTTGATAGGTCTTATTTCTCTACATGATATAATCACTCCTAAGATGCTAGCCCCGACAAAGGGATTGACGGAGCATCATATAATTGATGAGAAGAATAGTGCCTTTGACATGCAGATAAAAAATCTTATGACAACGGATGTTTTCACAGTTCCAGATAGCGCTAGTGTTAATGATTTAATCAAGGAAATGTTCAGTAAAGATATTAGTAGTTTAGTCGTGGCTGAGCACCAGAAGCCTTTAGGCATTATTACTAAGAAAGATATATTGGAAGCTGTTCTTTACGAGTCTAAAAAATCTGATGATGAAGTAGTGATACAAGTAGCCAGCAAGGTTAATGTTAATAGGACTTTAGTTATAGAAGAGATTAGTGACTTTGTTAAGAAGAACAAGAAAGAACTCGGACCGGGCTATATAAACGCGCATATAACTAAGCATAAAGAAACTTTAAGAGATAAGCATTTGTTGCATTGCAGGCTTAGGATAAGATGTAAACAACAATACGACGTTAGCTCTGAAGGCTATGGCGAGGAGTATATGATGAAAGAAGCGTTTAGAAAGTTGAAGAGTCAGATGCTTAAAGAAAACAGGAAGAAACTAACTCCTGAAGAAGTTTATGAATACACTAATACTAGCGCGTTATAAATATATTCTGGAGAAGTTCTTCAGAATATGAACCTTTTTTTCTTCATATCCTAGCTCTACACATAGCTCTTTTTGAGCTTCAAGCATAGGTATCTCTCCATGAGTCGGTATTATATTCTCAGGTTTTAATCTTTTTATGAACTCCCTATGGTCTTCTCTACAGGCATGGCCGGATACGTGTAAGTCGGTGAATATCCTCGTTCTTTTTTCTTTTAAAGAAGATTCTAAGTCCGACCTATTCCTGAAATTGTCTTCGTGAGGTATTATCTTACAACAGAATAATACGAGGTCTTCGTAGTTGAAAGGAAAAATGTTTTTCTTAACAAGCCTGCTTAATACTGCTTTTGGCTCTCCCTGGTGGCCTGTGACGATAAATAGTTTGTCTTTAGTGTTTTTGTTTTTCTTGAAGTACTCTTCTATTTTAGATCCGAATCTTACGAATTCAGCTCTTTGTTCAAAGTTTATTATACCAGCGTTTTTAGCAGCGTCTAAGTATTTGGCTAAGCTCCTTCCTACGAATACTGGCTTCCTCCCCAGGGATTCTGCTAATTCCACAATATTCTTCAGCCTCACTATGTGGCTTGAGAAAGTAGTCACGACTATATTTTTGTCTTCTGAGGAAACCCCTAGTAGTACGTCGCGCATCATCTCCCTTGCTATTGATTCGCTAGGTGTTTTTCTAGGGTCTAATGCGTATAAACTATCTATGACTAAACCTTTGACGTTCTGTAAAGAATCTAATGCTTTATAGTTAGGTTTAGAGCCTAAGAGCGGGGAGTTGTCTAATTTGAAATCATTAGCGTATACAACACAGCCTTCAGGGGTGTGGACTACTATTATCACTGTTTGAGGCGTGCTATGGGTTACGTTGATGAATTCTATTGTTAGGTTTTCAGATACCTTAAATTCAGAGTTTTCTTTATGAGTTATTAATTCGGATTGTGGCTTCTTCTTTTTGTCTTTTAACAATGCTTTTAGAACTTCTATTGTGAATTTTGTTCCGTGAATTGGCGCTTTTATTTTATTTGTGTAGAAAGGAACGGCTCCTACGTGGTCTAGGTGGGCGTGGCTTATGCAGATTGCTTTTACTGTTTTAAAATCATCCTTGACACTTAACAGGTCAGGAACAGCATTTTCTTGTACTAAAGTCTTCAGTGGTATTTTGAATGGTACATCATCGTCTTCTGTGAGTCTGATGTAGTTTTCCATGTGGAGGCCGAGGTCTAGCATTACTGATTCTTCTTTGTATTTGACCATTACACAGTTTCTTCCTATTTCTGAAAATCCCCCTATAGGTATTATTTCTATCATAATCATATTTTGGAAAACTTTTTATTTATAAATTTTTATAATAATATCTTATGACCGGAGAAATTAGTGTAGCTGAAGCCAAAGATTTATTGGAAAAAGAAGATTTTGTTTTATTAGACGTCAGGACTTCTGAAGAACATTACGCAGATAGGATTGAGCCTTGTGTTCATATGGATTTGTTTGATGATTTTGAGAAGAAGATAAAAGAATTGGATAAAAACAAGAAGTATCTTGTTCTTTGTAGGAGCGGGAATAGGAGTAATACCGCCGCGGAAATATTGAATGAGAAGGGTTTTGAGGCTTTTAACATCCGAGGCGGGATATTACACTGGTAAAAAAAAGAAGTGCAGGAGGAAGGGATTCCATGAGTTATACGAATGGTGCAAGAAAATCTTTTTGTTTTCTAAGCACATTCGAATTCATTAAAAATAAAAGAAAATAATGCAGGGGAAGGGATTCGAACCCCCGAACCCACTAAGGGACTGGATGTCACAAACGCTTTCTTGGTTTAAATCATTGCTTTTTCTTAGCTCATCACTCAAATAAGTTACGAGAGGGCTTGAGTCCTGAAAGGACGAAACCCTCCTTGCGTGTTAACCGAGCGTAACCAGTTACTTGAGTCCAGCGCGTTTGACCACTTCGCTACCCCTGCATAATAAGTTATTTTCGTGAGAAAGAGGGTTTTATTATTAATAAGTATCGGTTTGTTTAAAGTTATTATTCTTTAGAATTTGCTATTCTCTCCTCTATTTTTCGGAGTGTGTGTTCTAGTCTGTCTAGTTCGTTAAGTTCGTTGTTATCTTGTTTGAAAG
>CAZAFP010000030.1:4177-7040 GCA_964484835.1 uncultured Methanosarcinales archaeon | reverse complement strand
ATATTAGTAAAAGTCGGGCTGGCCTCCTCGACGTTTCTCTCTATGTCTCTTATTTCATCCGGGGACAAGTCCAAAGCCGAAACGCCAGGTATTAACAATAAGAGTAATATTAAGTACTTCACACTAAAGCACCCCTTTCTAATACTTTATCATAATCAAAGGCAGGACCCGGATCGGATTTTCTCTGGTCTATCTCATCATGACCCACAACATAATCCCTACTCGCCCTTATATTTGGCTGCCTCTCAGCAATATCATCAATTAACTCCTTGGTTGCTTCTAATTGTTCTTCAGGATAAGGAGCCCAACACTTAGTATCATCTCCAACGTAACACTCGTTAACTTCACAACCAGCATGATCATAACCACAACCCACCAAGCTTATACCAATAGAGCGAGTATTATAGCCAGGCTCGCAATCATCCCTAGGAGGATCTCCACAACCAGCATGGTAAGCAACATTATTTTCGTCCACGAATTGATATATAGTTCCGTCTTTATCAATGACGTAATGATAACTGAAACCAGCCCTTCTTAAAACTTCAAAAGTAGTATCCACATCTCTAGTGACAGTATAATGCATTACTATCCTATCAGGCTCTCTGGATCTTTCGTGATAATTCAAACCTCTTCTTTCTAAATAACCCAAAGAATTTTCAAAATAATCATCAGTCATTACTTCCCTAGGAGTGCTGTAAGTTCTTATATCTTCATAGATAGGAGTTTCCACGCTAGAATCAGATTCTACACTTACTATGTAATCGTCTTGATTTCTTTCTACGTTAAAAGTATAACCAGGCTTTCTTAAATTACTAGGATGACTGGCAATTAAAGAATTGAAATTCTGACTTACGTATTCTTCTAAAGAATTTTCAACACTAGGTTTACAATCACCACCCATAATAGGATAGATGAATTCTCCACAATCCTCACCCACAATATCATCTTCAAATAAAACCCTGTAAAAACCAGAGTTTTCGTTAAGGTCAATTATTGCTTTTGAAGAAGCCGCCCTGACGGAAGCGTCTAAGTAATTAAACTTCTCGTCTTTAGCATCATAAGCATGCATCAAAGCAAGTTGGTTATCACCAATGAATTCAATATCTTCCAAAGCATTCGTTAATAAAAACAGGGAAGCTATGAAGAATATAGCCAGGGCTAAGACTAAGAATATTAACGGAACCATTCCTTTTTTATTTTTATACATCATATAGGACCAGAACCTCTAGCAATATAACTCGGATCTTCTTCTAAATATCCTATAATTTTTACAGTATCATCCTCGGGCTTTATCAAAGAAGCCCTTATATAAAAATCATCTCCTTCAGGATTTTGAATATATGTAGGCTGTGCATAAATTAAAAATTCTGAATCTCTAAGATAACCTTTATTACAATTAAACCTCTCATCATTCACTTTATTAATACGGAATACCACATCATTATTAAGACTAAAACCTACTTCTTCATAAAAATATTCACTAGACAAATCTAAAAATCCATCGCAATCATCGTTGTTCATAAAATCGAGGAGTACCTCTCCAAAGGTTTGATTATCCCAAGGCATCTTCACCAATAAGTTAGTGAAAGTCTGACTTTCTAACAATTTAGCCTCCGCCGAGAAACCTTCTTTTTTATCTTCCTCAACATTTCTCAAAACCATCATCATTACAAGAACTAATAAAGCGATCATTCCAATAGCTATAACCGCCCCTAAGAATTTTTCAGCAATTCCTTTTTTTCCGTAAACCACAGTTTTCATAAAATAATAAACCTCTTTTTTTAGTAATGTAAATAAGTAATTTTTAACAAAGCAACCTCCTCATTAACAATGACAGGGTATTCATAAAACTTCCTCTCACTGCCACTCATAACCGATCTTAAATTCTGAGTTTCGATATAATCCGCTCCTTCCGAATGAATCAAATCAAGCATTAAACCACCCTCCCTAGCATCTTTAAGACCAAGACACTCATGTAAATTATCATCAGTGAATTTATCAATATCAATAACTCCGAATCCTTTTTCTTCGTCAACCAAACAATCCCTTAACAATACAGATTCATAAATTTGATACTGAGCCTCAGGGAAGACACTACCTGATAATTGGCTAAAACTACCTACATAAAAAGTGATGAATGCAAAAACAACTATTAATATGGGCATTATGACTAAAAAGAAATAAAGCAAGAAATCATTTTCGTTCATGCTAAGCATTCCTTTTCTCAATTTGACACCTCTATTATCTCATTAGCCAGTAAACGACTATAACTATTACTATCCGCCTCCTCAGGAAGCATTAATACTAAGACGTTCTCCCTTACTATTTCTTCCTGATAACCACTGATACCTTCTTCTCTGAGGGCAGTGCCTAAGAAACAACCAAGCTTTCTATAACTAGGAAAACGCTCAGGATACCTCAGAGTTAAAGGGCCGTCATGAAAACCAAGATTTATTATTATATCTGCTTGATAATCAGGAATGTTAACAGGATAACCCTGAATTAATAAATTCTCCTCTATATTACTAACGAAGTCTGAAGAACCACGACCTAAGAAAGGTTTTACCTTTACTATTTTATTACTTATACTCCCTGGGAGAGAATTGCAGAATTCTACCAAGTCACTAGTTTCTTCCACCCCGAAGTTTATAGTATTTCCTGCTTTAGAAATAGGAATGGTAACACTCCTATCCCTGCTATAACTTCCTACTTGGATGTCGGAGAATGTTCTGAACTCGGACTCGCCACTGCCTTCCAAGCTGGATACCCTTACACTGTCCTCAGAAACGTCCAATAAGTAATCCTCGTTTATTGTATAAACTACTTCCAAATCACCAGGAGCGCTACTTACTGCTTCTATGGT
>CAZAFP010000030.1:0-4077 GCA_964484835.1 uncultured Methanosarcinales archaeon | reverse complement strand
GAAGACACACATACATTAAGAATACCATTTCTATAATTAAAAAAGATAGTTCTTTCATTTAAATCTCTTTCATATAAAGCTAAACTGTCCGACCATTCAATAGTTCTTTCAATAATGAAAGATTCGTCAACAAAAACATCATCATGGAAAGAAATAGTACTGGGAATTTCGTAAGAATCAGTTGACTTACAAAATAATCTTTCACAATCATCATACGTAGCAGATGCTCTGGATATTTGAGGAGATTGACAAATACAAAAACAAGTTTTGTCATCTTCACAAGCACTAGGCCTGCCTATATCCTTTAGCGTGTATTGTCTGAGAAATCTGAACTGCCTAGCCAAGGTAAGATCTGGTATATTTAAAGAATAATCAGCACCTGGATTCATAATTAATATCATATGATCTGAAGGAAGACGAAAATTTTCAACTTCACCACCTTCACGATTGTTTTCGAATAATTCAAAAGATTCCTCCAAAACAACACCAGTATCATCTCCGAAGAAGTAACTCCCTAAGCGAGCTCCAAAGCTTACAGTAGCAGAGAATGCTATTATAAATAAAAGTAAAGCCACTATTCTAAACAACATCGCTGAAGACATACCTTTTTTCAAAAAAACATCACCTCTTGAAGAAACCAAGCAAAACTAAGCCTAAGTCCTCAGTACCTTCCTCACCTACTCCCACGATGGATTCTAAAAATCCACCGCTGTAATTAAATGCCATGTATCCCAGCATTAATACCAGGAGTCCTAGTATGAAATAAATCATTTCTTGTATTCCCAAAGCACCTTTCTTTTTCATCATAACAAATCACCCTTCAATAATGTATTAGCTTTCTTCATTCATAAGTTTTTCTCTTGAAACATCATCGCAAAAAGTATCATGTTCTAATATTCTCCCTTCTAAAGTATCTAAATTAACATTACCTGTTAATTCACTGTCTAAACATCCCGGTCGTATAATATCTATTATAATAGGTCTTACTCTTGAAGGATCTGCGCAACTTCTAACATTATTAAAAGCTCTTCCTTTAGTTACAGGAATGAAACAAATATTATTTTGATTCTTCAATACATACAAAAAATAGTTATCAGAGTATTGATAATTTATTTCTTCAGACCCTTCCAAAACTATTTTTTCCCAATTTTTAAAATCCAAACTCTCAACACTCGTAAATTCTATATTAGAAGGATAAAGACCTCTCTCATAATCCTTTATTTCATCATACAAAGACTTGGCTTCTTCTTCTCCGTATACTACGCAAGGATTTATATTTTCAATAACGCCAGGTTTGGTTAATAAAGTTTCATCTACGTATAAACTAAGGCTGGCACCTCTACTTTCTTGCCTTCCCTGAACAGTTTCTGTATCAGAAGATATCTTTATAGAATAATCATTTTCGAAAAAAGACTCTTCGAAAGTGTCTATTACTCCGAAACAATAATCTTCCTGGGAAGAAGCAATATTTTCTAACTGGTTTAACATACCACTTGCGAATTCTCTGGCACCATCCCTCTCCAAAACCATGTCTTCTCTGGCAGTCGCGGAACGGCTACGCTCCGAGAAGTCAAACCAATCAGTGGCTCTGTCAAATGTTCCCATAAGACCTCTATCAGCAACCATAAGAGCTAATACTATAAATAAAACTAACAAAGCTCCGTATACAAGCGTTGTCGCAGTCATTGCTTTTTTGTTCATCCGAATAACACCTCTAAAGTGTCAGATAGTGACAATGACATTGTGCTTATGAAGTATAGTATTGCAGCCAAGGCTATGACTATAGCAACCCATTTTCCTAATTCTCCAAATAACAACTCTGCTTTTTTATTCAAGTATATCACACTCCTCAAATAATTCATTAGCAGGAGCTATAAGTAATGCGTTCTTTCCAGCTGCGTTTGGTGAAAATAATTCATGATCACTATCGAATATTCTGCTGAAAAATCCGGGCACTTCACTATCACTTGCGAAGGCAACGTAATATCTCTCTCCTTCTTTTATATCCGTTATCTGAGGAGGATAATTCATACCATCGCTTAAATAACTCAGTCTTGAAGACTCGGGCACTCTTTCTAGTCCGCCTTCAGGTATTTTTAATTCGTCTAATACCTTTTCCAAAGTATTCATTATACTTTCTTCTAGGTCTGAATAATCATTGATTAATCCGAAATATTGGTTTAATAAATTAGGTATTTGTTCTTTTAACAATCTTGTTTCGTGCTCAGCCCCTAATAATAACCTGACTTTATTATTATCCAAGCCAACCATTAGCAAGACTCCTCTTCTGGAGGATTCATTATCCAATCCTATGTTTTCAGCTATGGTCCTAGCTCTGGCCTGAGCCATGCTACTCATTTCAGGCGTGATTACTACAAATAAATCGCCTATGTATTCATTTCTGAATTCAGCACCTAAATCTTCTATACGCACCAATTGTTCCTCAGATAATCTTCCTGTGTAATCTTCAACATGCAACCTTTCATCAATAATTGTTCTATCGACGTGTCTATAATTAGTAACGTTATAATCGCCCAGGTCTAGCGAGTGCTCGAATTCTGCAGTTCCACTAATATATGTGTAAGAAGCACCGCCTCTTAATAAAGGAGGGTTGTAATCAGTATTCCACCAATGAAGTAATAATTCATTAGCGCTTATTGTTTCGAAATCAGAAGTTACTATATCAAGATAATCTGATTCATAATCCCTAACATCACCGTCAAAACTTCCTTCTTCGAATTCGAATCTTGAGCAAACACCGCAAGCCTTGCCTTCTCTTTCTCTTCCTTGACCGAATACATCGACTACTTGACCATCTGCATATTTATACCAGCAAATCTCTGCTAAGTCACTGATTTGTTCTAAAGCGTCTAATCTGTCATCGGCTTCCAAATCTAAAAAATGACCTGTTTCGCATAAAAGAGGAGGTAAAATGTCATCTCCAAATACACCCATATCAATAAAATACTGATCCCTTGCTAATACGGAACCCCTACAAATCTCTACGTCTCCGAAGTCAGTGGCTGACTCGGCAAAAGCATTGTAAAAACCTATTAGTATAGCTATGACTATTGTCGAAAGTATTAGGGTTACCAAGGTACTTCTTGCGATTCCTTTTTTAAAAACCAATTCCCACCACCCTTGCAGTCATGACTAAAACAACACCGCCAACAGTTATAGCTAATATTGTAAGTATTAGTTGTTCTATACTCATCATAGCTTTTTTTGTACTTAACATAAAAATGATATTTGCAGAACAGGTATTTAAAAGTTTTTAAACCACTAGATGAAAGAAATATCTACGCGTATAGTATCATAATTGAAACGATCCATAGGATCTCTTAGTTGGAGATATAACTCATAATTTTCATCTTCAGCTACACGAGCTATGTTTAAATCTTCACAACTTTGGAAATCTATACTACTCTCATAACTTTTACTCCTCAGATACCCTTTACAAAATGCTTGTCCTGGGAAATTCCTAGCCTCTGCCTCGACATAAATATTTTGCATTGGCGAATCGCTTAACTCTACAGAGCCTGTATTAGTATGCGGAGAGCCTATTTCTTGATTATTAACTCTTGCCACTAAATAAATATCATCTTCCTGAGTTTCTTCTTGTTCTTCAGAAACATCTGTACTTTCTACTGTGAAAGGAATCTTAACGCTTTGCACAACATCATCTTCTTGATCTCTCAAAAAGATATCTAATTCATAATCACCCACGTCTTCTTCAGACGGATTGAAAGTGTTTGATAAAACATTAGTTCTTCCTCTTCTGACATCCCTATGGCTTTCGTTTTGATTAAGATTGGAATCTACACAGAATGATTCCTGACCCCATCTCATATTTTCTCCTGACTGAACCAGATGTCCTTGTGGAGAATAAGACATTTCTATTTGACATCTGCCGTTTTGAACTCCGAAGCCCCAAATTTCGTAATGGTATTCTCTTCCTGCTTGTAATACTTGAGTTTCTCCATGATCTACTTCTTCTGAGTTATGTCTGATTTCTATAGATGGCTCTACCTCATCTTCTAATTCAAAATCTTGTTCTTCTTCAGACTCATTCAATGG
>CAZAFP010000029.1:6926-7085 GCA_964484835.1 uncultured Methanosarcinales archaeon | reverse complement strand
CAGGAGTTAAAACATACGAGCTACACTGCCAAGGAAAAACAATAGAACATGAAAAAGTACAAGTAACAGTACAAGAAAAAGAAGAAAAACCAGCTCCAGAAGAAGTATACATAGATTTCACAGCAAATAATGAAGAGATTGAGTTAGGAGAAACTATAT
>CAZAFP010000029.1:0-6826 GCA_964484835.1 uncultured Methanosarcinales archaeon | reverse complement strand
CAGGAGTTAAAACATACGAGCTACACTGCCAAGGAAAAACAATAGAACATGAAAAGGCACAAGTAAATGTAATCGATCCTAATCCACAAGAAATAATTATGAACTTTACAGCCGACAAAACAAAATTAGAAATAAGTGAAAGTTTAACACTAGAATGGAATGTAAAAAACGCAGAAATATGTGAAGCCTACGGCTCATGGGACGGAGAACTAGAATTAGAAGGACAAGCTTTTGAAAGACCAGGTAGCATAGGAAATTATGTATATGGTCTAGATTGTAGTAATAGACTACACAAAGAAGAACAAGAAATAAACGTACAAGTAGTACAACCAATAATCTTAGATATGTATTTGAATTTAGAAAAAAACATATTTAGCAGAAATGAACAGGTAAGACTCAGATGAAATTAAAACAATTATTAATCATAACACTACTAATACCCTTTTTTATAAGTTTAGTAAGTGCAGAAACGGATTTGAATTATCAAGGATACATAATAGAGTTTGAAGAAAAACCTTTACTTGATAAAAAATCTGAATTTCAAAAAATAGCTGAAAGAAACGAAGAAAGATTTGTTAATAAAATACCAGGAATAGGAGCTGTTTATAGAAACTTCGCAACTACTAATGAGAATGTAAATGATTTAGTAGATGAATATTCCGAAGATTTGAAAATTTCTAGACAACAAACACTTTCTGAAGTTAACCGACTAACAGATCAAGATACACAAGGTTTTAGAACGACAAGTGTTGGAGAAAACAATCAAATAGAGCTCGAGTATATTATTAATGCAATAAGTATGAACTTACCCGATGATAAGATAGAAGAGATTAAAGAAATAGAAGGTGTGAAAAGTATTCAACCTAACTACGAGTACGAGTTCTTATTAGAAGATGCTATACCTTTAATGCAGGAAGGATTAGAAGCAGGAAAAATGGATATGTATGGAAATAACTGTTATGAATCTGAAAACGAATGTTTAACAGGAAAAGGAGTTAAAATTGCAATTATAGACTCCGGAGTTGATTATACTCATCCAGATTTGGGAAATTGTAGCCTTACAGATAATATCTCAGACGGAAGCTGTGGAAAAGTTATAGGAGGATATGATTTCGTACAAGATCAAGCCAACCCCATGGATAATAACGGTCATGGAACCCACGTAGCAGCCACCGCAGCAGGAAATGGAAGTATTAAAGGGATAGCTCCAAATGCAAAAATTTTAGCTTACAAAGTCGGAGATATATTTATATATGCGGATGCTATATTGGCAAGTATTGAACAAGCAATCCTTGATGATGCAGATATTTTAAGTTTAAGCTTAGGAGGTCCTGGAACACCTAATTCATTTTTGTCAAAAGCAGTAGATAGAGCTGTTGAAGAAGGAAAAACAGTAGTAGTGGCTGCAGGAAATTCAGGAAACTCAGAAAACGCAGTAGGGAATCCTGGTAACGCAAGAAAAGTTATAAGTGTAGGTGCTAGTGATAAACAAGACAACATTGCTTTTTTTAGTTCTACAGGACCAGTTACATGGGAAGAAAATGAAACTAACTATGTTATGATGAAACCAGATGTAGTCGCACCAGGATTAGATATTTATGCAGCAGTACCAGGTGATTCTCGCGAGAATAAGTCTGGAACTTCCATGTCCACACCTCTAATTTCTGGTTTAGTTGCCTTATTGATTGAAAATAATCCTGAATTATCCCCTACGGAAATAAAAACCATATTACAATCAAATACTGAAGATTTGGGAAGTAATATGTATGAACAAGGAATGGGGAGAGTTCGAGCAAATGATATTTTCGAAACGAAAAACCAGCCTGTTTTAAATATTAAAGAAGCAATTTATACAGGCGATTATATTGAAATACAAGGAATTATAGATTTAAAAGAACAAGACAGTTATAGTATTTATATAAGATCAGTTAATGAAAATAACACTTGGAAAAAAGTATCTGAAGGAACAAATTCTAAAAATGGTTCAATCTATAAACACGAATTAAAACCTTGCCTCGGAGAAAAAATAATTAAAGTAAAAATAGGAGATTATGCCAAAGATTACTTCTTAGTAGACAGACAAAAAATAAATATGCACTCAAAAATAAAAAACTGTAATGATTTAGATGTGAATGTAAATGTTATTGCAGAATTAGAAAAAAGTCTGGCTTTTAGTGGTTATGAAAAAATAAAAACTGTGATTAATGAAACAGTTACTTTATCTAAAGGCGAGTATTACGATATAGCACATGAATGGAATCAAAAAGATATAAGACTTAACGAAACAGGTATTTATAGAGTGGTAGTTAATGCCCAGTGGAATGAAAGAGAAGAAGAAGTAATAGAATCTTTTACAATTTCAAGACATTAATTATTTAATAAACCTTTAATTCCCCAGTAATATGAAACTTAACGAGTTAAAAAGTTATTTTCCAGAGAATGTTTATTCTTTACTTGAGAAGAAAGGTTTCGAGGATTTAAGACCCAGCCAGTTTAAAAGCGTAAAAGCAGGTCTTTTTGAAGATAAGAACTTATTAGTATGCACGCCTACGGCGAGTGGAAAAACTCTTGTGGGCGAGTTATCTCTTTTAAATAGTGTTTTGAATAAAAGAAAAAAAGGAGTCTATATAGTTCCTCTGCGTAGTTTAGCATCTGAAAAATACGAATATTTTAAAGAGGCTTATCCTGAGTTGAGAATTGGTATAGGGAGCGGTGATGTGGATGCAGTTGATAAATATTTGGAGCTCTGTGATGTTATAATAGTTACTAGTGAAAAATTAGATAGTCTTATAAGACATAGAGTTCCTTGGTTAGAAGATATTTCTACTTTAGTAGTTGATGAAATCCACTTGCTTAATGATGTGAATAGAGGTCCTACTTTAGAGGTTGTCATAACAATAATTCTTGAGAATTTTAAACAAGCTCAATTGATAGGTCTCAGCGCGACTATCGGTAATCCTTTTGAATTAGCAAAATGGTTAAATGCTGATTTAATAGAAGATGGCTGGCGTCCTGTAAAGCTTAAAAAAGGAATTCTTTTTGGGAATGAACTGGATTTAAATGAGTAAAATATAAAAATAAAAACATTAATACTGATTGATTATGAAGAATGTATTTATAGTATTGGTGTTGGCAGCAACGTTATTTATAGTTGGTTGTCAGCAGGCAGAAACAGCCCATACAATGACTAGTTCGGCTCTTTTTAGAGATAGGTGCGTTATGGGTCCCGGTATGGATTGCGATGACATAATTCTAGAAAATGGTGAGTTAATACTGACCATACATAATGAAAGGTTTGATTATTTGATGTTAGATGATGCTACTGTGAATGTTCTAGGCGGGGATGACGAGAAAATCAATATTGATTGTAGATTTAGTGATTACGAGATAGAGAAATACAATAGTTTTGATCTTAGTTGTGAATTAGACGATGCATTGTTATCCGAACTTAAAAGAGGAAGTTTCAGATTCCAACTAGATGCTTTCGAAGGTAGAAATTACGACGATATTGCTTTTGAAGGAGACATATACGTGTCTGATATTGGAGAAGATTAGAATTTGAAAAATGCTTTATCGAAGTTTAAAATTTTCCCTTTTTTTATTTCCAAGCCTTCTTTTTTTAAGAGTTCTTTCTTTTTTTGGATTCCCTCTGCGTATCCTCCAAGTTCAGAATTGGATTTTACTATTCTATGACAAGGTATTTTTATTAATTCCTGGTTTTCAGAGAGTATCTTTCCCATATATCTGTAAGATTTGGTGTTTAGCGCGTTTGCTAATTCTTTATAAGTACTTACTTTACCACAAGGTATTTTTTTCAATAATTCGTAACAATCTTTTTTCATACTCATAGTGAATACGCCACAGCCCGGATTTGAACCGGGAATCCTAAAGAGGACTGGTTTTCGAGACCAGCGCAATACCAGATTATGCGACTGTGGCAAGATAGGGATATAATAGTTATATTTTTAAATAAGTTTTCAATACTATCTTTTTAAGGTTTGGGTAAATGATAAATAAAAAACTAGGGTTTGTTTTAATAGTATTATCTTTAGCATTAGGAATATTTCTTTTTTACATACATACTTCTCTATCTTTAGAAGCTGAACAACTTGGTTGTTTTGAGCCTATGGACTGTAAAGGAATAGAAGATAGTTTTGCTTTTACTAGTTTTAGTTTTGGAATCGTGGGTTTTATATTAGCTCTTGGTGTTTATCTGATAGCTTTTTATAAAGGAGAGGAAGAAATAATAAAGCATATTGAAAATCATAAAAATAAGAATAGTCAAGATGAAAAATTCAATATTATTCTGTCAGTTCTTGATAAAGAAGAGCAAAGGGTTTTGAAATCTATAAGGGAAGAAGAAGGTGTTAGTCAGTCAACTCTTTACATAAGATTAGGAGTGTCAAAAGCCAAGCTTAGTGAAATATTAAAGCGTTTAGAAGGTAAAAACCTTGTTAAAAAAGAAAAGAAAGGAAAAAACAACTATTTATACCTTGGGAACCACAAATAATCTTTCTTTAGCAAAAATGAACAATTTTAACTGTTTTAACGAATAATAAAGGCAGATAATTCTTTTTTCAGCTAACAGTTCCCGCCCTAAAATATATATCATATATTCTCTAATCCGTTAAAAAAAGTATGAATTAAAATTTTTTAGGAGGTAAAAAATAATGGTAAAAAAGAAAAAACTAAGACGATCAAGCCATAAACAGGAACAACCAAGAGAAGTAGAAGAAGAAACAGTAACAGTTAGTAAGACCGCAATTTGGCAAATCGTATCTGGAATCTTAGGAGTATTGTTAGTGATATCTGTATTTACAGCAGGATTTGGAATAACAGGAGATACAATACAACAACCAGGAACACCTACAGAAGAAACCGAACAACCTAGCCAGCCAAGTGCTCCAGAAGGAGACGGTAGCTTAGAAGGATTAGCACAAGCTTTAGGCATGGATTCAGGGGAATTTGAAAGTTGTATGCAAGAAGGAAGATATAACGATAATGTAGCTGCAGAGAGACAAGAAGCAATAGACAATGGATTAAGAGGAACGCCAGGATTCATAGTAAACAGCCAAACTATTAGTGGAGCTCAGCCATTCCAAGCATTCCAAACAGCTATAGAAGAAGAATTAGCCAGATATGAAGCAGAAGGTGACCGTGGATTAATAGAAGGTGTTGATTTAGAAAACGCAAGAACAGTAGGAGATGAAGATGCACCTGTAGTAATTGTGGAGTATAGCGATTTCATATGTCCGTTCTGTCAGAGATTCTACGAACAAACACTAGGAAGTATTAAAGAAAACTATGTCGAGGACGGAACAGTATTATTCGTCTATAAAGACTTCCCAGTAGTAGGAGGAGACGAACTAGCTCATGCCGGATGGTGTGCTGAAGAACAAGGAATGTTCTGGGAGCTGCACGACGCTATATTTGAAGCATAAAAACCCTTTTCCAGGGATTTTTTTTCTTTTTTTTAAAACAAAAATTTAAATAATACAACTATTCTGAAAAAAGTATGTTAAAAGATAAGATTTTAACCCTTACAGGCTTAATATTATTAACAATAAGTATCATAGTGAACTTTTTAGACTCTTTAGTAAGTCTTATAATATTTTTAATAGGGTCCATCATAATATTAGCAGGCATCATAGGTAGCGAGTATAAAAAAGAAATTAAAGGATTTTATGGTTTTTTAGTAATAGCAGGAACTCTTATTTTAATGTATGAAATAGTAGAACCTGTTAATTATTTGATAATATATACTTTGTTAATACCTTTGATAATAGGATTTATATTTGTTAAAAATTAAGTTAGAATTCCCCAAGGCTTTTTTGACTTTTGTTATATTTCTCTAAGCGTTTAGGAGGCTCGACCATTTTAAATTCAAAACCCCAATCTCTAAGCATAGATTCTGCACTTACAGTTATGCTAGGCGCGGCGACTATACCTTTTATCTTATCAGCACTCAAACCTTTTAACTCCACCATTTTTTCAACATAACGCCTTAATTGCTGAACAGCACTTAAACCCACGACGTATCTTTTACATTCTATAATAACCAAATTACCTTTATCATCATGACCAAAAACATCAATAAAACCATAACGAGTATGCTCCTCTCTAGACAAAGGCTTGAAGTCGGAACTTATAACCCCCGGATTATCTTTTATCATGTCACTCATATCTTTTTCAGTACCCACTAAGACGAGTTTTTTACCATCATCTAATTTTCTAGAGCTGAAATCGAAAACTTTAGTTACGAATATATCTAAATAATCTTTATATTTCTGATTATGAGTTTGTATTAGAATTCCGCTTCTAGAATCATCTTTTATTTCTAACAAGTCAATTTTTGTGTCAGCTTTCATGTAATTAACAGGATTGCTACCAACATCTTGGTGAACCAATAAAGTATTGTCAGACTTTATAATTATTAAACGCTCTCCCTCGTCAAGCTCCGCCTCAGCACGACCACTATAACTAATTCTACAAAGACAGGTAAAACTACAGGTTTCATTAGATAATAACGTGTTTTCTAAAGCTGATTTGAATTCTTTTAAATCCATAATGAAGAAAGTAATAAGTCATTGCTTAAAAAAATAATCATTTTCTTCAAAAGATTTATAAACGATTTTAATCTCCATAAGAACTTATGGGAAGAATAAAAACAAGAACCATCAAAGCAGCAACTAGAGATTTGTATGAGAAAGAAGGCGAAAACGCCAGCGAAGATTTCCACGAGAATAAAGAACTAGTTACTAAAAATTTAGAAGTTACTAGTAAAAAACTAAGAAATATAGTCGCTGGATATACTACCAGAATTAAA
>CAZAFP010000028.1:6065-7224 GCA_964484835.1 uncultured Methanosarcinales archaeon | reverse complement strand
TTTCTTAAAGGCGTTACTAGCTTTATTATCTCCTCGGAAATGCCTTGCTTCAGATCTATACTGCTTAATTCTTTCTCTTTGAAAGCTTTTTCTAATTCTTCATAAGTTTTAAAACTTACAACTCCTCCGTATTCTTCGGGTCTGTCAATCACGAATTCTCTTTTTTCTTCTTCTAGTTTTCTAAATATTAAATATTTGCAAAGAGGTAAAAGACCGTTATCTAGTTCTCCGTCTTGACAGTAGGCTTTGTTTATCTTCTTTCTTATTTGTTTATCAGAGTCGTCAAAGTCTATTTTACTATTAGGTTCGGAACTGCTCATCTTACCACTTTCTCCAAGGCCAGGTATTAAAGGACTCATCAAGTGTATCCTTTTCTTGTAACCAATCTTGGGTAAAAATTCGCGTGCAAGCATGAAAATCTTTCTTTGATCTAATCCTCCGTATTGAGCGTCCACTCCTAGGTATTCTTCATCTAAGCCTTGTAGTATAGGATATAGTAAGCTGCTCATCTTAGGAGTATCTACTTGCTTTACAACTTCAGCACCTGCTCTTGTTGTATCTCTGGTAGTTGTTATAGCGCTTAACTTGTACATATCCAAAGTATACTTTTCTTTTAATTGAAAATCACTACCACGTACAAAATTTAACTTATCAAGCGGAGCACCAGCTACTTTCAGCATTTCTTTAAAGACGAGTTCATAATATTCCGTTCTTTTTTCCAGTAAGTCCCATGTACTCTTCATATTATCAAGGTAAGCATGGATATTTGCAAATAAGAAAGTTACTTCACATTCTGCTTTTAAGAAGTCAGAGATTTTCATAGCAGTTAAAAAATGACCTAGATGAGGCTTTCCAGTAGGGGCTGCTCCTAAGTAAATTTTCAAGTTTCTTTCTTGAAGTATTTCTTTTAATTCTTCTTCCCCTACGACTTCTTGCAAATGTCTTGTTATAAAATCATATTTGGTTTTGGAATCCATAACAATTAATAAAAACCGCATTGTTTAAAAATATTTGTTTATTAATTAATAACTATGCGGAAATACGAAGAGATAAAGAAGATTGTTGAAAAAGAAAAAGTAGATTACATGTTTTGCAAGGGAGACGATAGTTTTTTTAAGTGGTTTGTGGGGAAGAACATAAGTCATTCTTTATTATTTCT
>CAZAFP010000028.1:4659-5965 GCA_964484835.1 uncultured Methanosarcinales archaeon | reverse complement strand
GAGAACTTCAAAAGTTTTAGAACTGAAAAAGATGTGGAGAAATACATAAGGAGTTATGCTTTAGAGAATGATTTAGGCTTAGCTTTTGACCCTATAGTCGCAAGTGGCTCCAATAGTAGAAATGCTCACCATGACAATTCAGGTATTCTTAAGAAAGGATTTTTGGTTTTGGACTTAGGATTTACTTACAAAGGATATTGTAGTGATATGACCCGGACTTTTTATATAGGAACTCCTAGTGAGGAGGAAGAAAGTCAGTATTATAAAGTCTTAAAAAGTCAAGAAAAAGCTTTGGAAATGGTAAAAGCAAGTGTTTCTTTTCAAAAAATAGAAGAAAAAGTAAGGGATTTTTTAGGAGATGATAATGAATATTTTATTCACAGCCTAGGACATGGACTCGGGGTTGATGTTCATGAAAAGCCTTTTAAATCTGATATTTTGAAAACTAATCAGGTTATAACAATCGAGCCAGGTATTTACAAAAAACAAGGAGTCCGTATAGAAGACGTTCTAATAGTGAAAAATAAAGCGGAAATACTGACAAAAACACCTAAAAAGCTCATAAATCTATGAAAAGATATTTGTTTTACCTAAAATTTAAATAAGAATACTTACTCTTAAACACAATGACAAGCGAAGATACTGCTCAAAAACCAGACGAAATTTCCAAGTATGAAAATGATATGAACAACTTGGAACAAGAAAACAAAGTATTAAGAGAGACTATTTTTCAGCTAAAGATGGAAGTGGATAGGTTCAGAAGCCCCGCTCTTATGCTAGCCGATGTAGTAGAGGTTTTTGAGACAAACGCAATTATAAAAGTTCCTAACGGCAATCGTTTCTTAGTTAATAAATCAACAGATATGCAAGACATAAAACCAGGAGATATAGTTAGCGTAGAACAAAAAAATTTAACCATAGTAGATAAAATAGAAAGTGAAAGAAGTCTGGATGCAGATAAATTTATGATAATAGATAAACCAAAAGTCAAGTGGAGCGAGATAGGGGGTTTAGAAACTCAAGAAAGGGATTTGAAAGAAGTTGTTGAATTACCTCTTAAAAACCCTGAGATTTTCAAAAAAGTGGGTATCACTCCTCCTAAAGGCATACTTCTACACGGCCCACCTGGTACTGGTAAAACTTTACTTGCGAAGGCAGTGGCAAACAGCACTAAAAGTACTTTTATAGAGATAGTTGGTTCTGAATTAGTACAGAAATTCATAGGCGAAGGTGCTAAGTTAGTTAAAGAAGTATTCCAAATGGCTAAAGATAAAGCCCCTAGTATTATATTCATAGATGAATTAGA
>CAZAFP010000028.1:0-4559 GCA_964484835.1 uncultured Methanosarcinales archaeon | reverse complement strand
GTAAATCAGAAAGACTTCGAAAAAGCTATTGATAAAGTAAAAGATAGTGAAGAAGACACAACTTATAAAGGAATGTTCGGATAAGAGTGATTTCTTTTTTTTAAAATATTTAGAATGGATTATAGTGTGCGCTCAGCAGTTACTCGTCCTCGTCATCCTCTTTCGAGTCAGCGGGTGTTCACATCTTCATCGCGCACTAAACAAATAGTAATACTCCTTTAGTTAAAAATGCTTTGGATAAGTTTTTTATTTTAAAACAATGGCGTAGCCTAAAACATCTCCTTTAATTATACCTCTGTTGGTTGTGAGCATTCCAAACTTGAAGTTCTTATCAGAAGTTCTTATTATTCCGTTTTCAACTTCTAAAAATTCACTGTTTATTGCGCCTTTTTTATTTTCCCATCCCAGAATTGTTCCTGGTTTTAATTCTTTAAAGTTATACTCCTCTATACTAGGTAATAAAACAATATCCTTGCCTGTATTTTCATAAGATAAATCAAAACTTACGTATTCAGGTATTTTTATCATACTTGAATTGTAAAAACTAACTTCTTTATCTTCTAAATCTTCAAGAATTATTTTTTTCATATATTCATAAGCTATTCTATGACTTTCTTCAGAGTTATACTTACCACATTCTATAACTATACTATTACAATATATGCTTGAAAATTTAACAAGTGTTCCAAGCCAGTCTATTTGTAAAACATCATTTACTAAGTTACTGGCTATTCTTAAGGCTTCTTTGTTATCATTAGGCATTATTGCAAAAGGAGGGTTAGTAGCAGTGGTATTATGGAAGTCAACTAATAATTCTGGTTGTTCTTTTTTTATGTATTTTTTTATTTCTTCCACTGAGCTATTTTGTTCTTCATTTATTCCTTTTTCAAACCATATCCTATTCATATCACTTTGGTTGTCTAAAGTTCTATGTGAGAAATATGGTTTTTTAAGAGACGCCTGAGGATTAACTATTATAAAACTGACTGTTTTGTTTAGTTTTATCTCTTTCTTCTTTATATTGTTAAGAATTCTGTGCAGAGCATAATAACCACTCGGCTCCATGCCATGGACTAAGCAAGTTATTATAATATCCGACTTATCATTTGAGGTTTTAATTATAGTGGGTTCTCTCAGCCATTCTAAAAACTCTATAGGGCTTTTTTGTACTTCGTCAGGTATTTCTTTTATTGTTATCAAATAAGCACCTCCTCATTAATTAAAAGTTTGTAGACTCGTACATTCTTTCCATACGATGATAAGTTCTCATTAAAGCTATACCTGGCGGGGTTAAACCGTCGCCTGCTGGTTGGTTAAAGTATGTTCTGTTTTTTTCTACTTCGCTTTTCACGTCATCATTTGTATAATTGCTGTGTTTTAGTTTTTTCTCGGTTAAAGTAGATACTGCTTCTAGTCCTTGCTCGAAGGTTATATTTTCTGATTGTCCGTTCATTGGCATGTCCGCTTCTTTTAATATTTGTTTCAAATCTTTCGTTTCCATATTCTTTTTAACCTCTGCCATCTATTCTTTTTAACCGTTAAGAGCGCCCCCCCGCGAAGAATAATTGACTTTTTTATAAGGGTGCATTCTATAGCAGAATCAGCACTAGCACTAGTAAAATTACGTTAATGTTGAGTGCCGGATTCAAAAACATAAGCATCTATACCTTTATTCTTAGTATTTAAATTTTTTTATATCAACACATACTCTGTGTGTGTAAGGAGAGTGGTGTCCGCACTTTACAGTTTTAAGCTCCGAACGAGGAAATATTTTTTTTATTTTTTCTTGTAATAAAGGAATGTCTTTTTCTGTTGAGAAAGCATAATAATGAATATATTTGGCTTTTTTAAATTTTTCAGCGACTAGATTTATGTGTTCTTTGGCATTATCAGGCGCAGGCATTAATATCCTATCATATTCATCTTCTAATTCTTTAATAGCTAAAGCCACGTCTTGATTTATTAGCTCTAGAGCAATATTGTTTAATTTTGCATTCATCAAGGCATATTTATGCCCTTCAGGGTTTAGTTCTACACCTGTTATTTTTTTAGGATTGGCTAATTTTGAAATTACGACAGGATAAGGGGCGCAGCCAGAATACAACACCAACACGTTTTCTTCTTTTTTAATCAGAGAAGCTATTCTTTTTCTTTCAGTGCTCATTCTTTGGCTGAAATAAACAGTTTCAACATTCAATTTTATTTTAACACCGTTCTCTTTGTGAATTGTTTCTTTTGTTTCAATTCCAGCTAAGTGTTTTAATTTTCTCACTCTGTATTTGCCTTTGTATTCTTCTGTTTTTCTCAAGACAGTATTTACAGATTTTAAAGTTTTTAATACCGTGTTCCCTATTAGTTTTTCTTTACTTCTCAAATCAAGAGGTATGTCTATTATGGCAATATCCCCTATTATGTCAATGCCTGTTTGGAAATCTTCTAGTTCTTTTTCTGACAGAACTTTTGTAAGGGCTTGTTCTAAAGAAGGTATTTTAGGCTTGTTATTTTCTAATTCTTTCTCGACAACGACATATTCTTTTGTTTTGTTTTTTAGAGGAAAATATATAAAACCCTTTTCTTTCATTGGTTTCCTAGTGTGATCTAAGAGGTCTTTTGATAACAAGTCTTGCTTGGCTTTTTGAGCTTGTTTTAAAGGAATCTTAGCAGCATACATAATATTTAAAGAAACTATATAATATTAAAAGTTTTATGATAAAGAGGATATTAAGATGAAAAGAAATACCAAAATATTAGCAACTATAGGACCTGCTATTGATAATAAAGATGAATTGATTAAAACAAAAGGACTGGCAGATATGTTCCGTATTAATACAGCTCATGGAGATTTTGAACAATATGACGAAACTTTAAAAAGAATAAAACAATACACGAATACGCCTGTTTTAATTGATATTAAAGGTCCTGAGATAAGAATAAGAACTGAAGACTTGGAAGTCAGGGAAGGGGAAGAGGTCGAGTTTTTTTTCAAGGATAAAATGCCTTATTTCAGCTATGATTTCTTAAATGAAGTCAGCGAAAAAGACAAGATATTTTTTGACGGGGGATTAATAGAAGCCAATATTAAAGAAAAGAAAAAAAACAGCCTTATTTTAAAATTTCAAGACAGTGCAGTTATAAAGCCTAATAAAGGCGTTAACATCCCTAATAAATCTCTAAAAATACCTAGTTTGTCTTCTAAAGATAAAGAAGCGATAAAGTGGGCTGAAAAGAGACAAATAGCATACATAGCACTTTCTTTCGTCAGACATAAAGAAGATGTTATAAACCTTAAAAAGAAATTAAAAAATGAAAATATAGGTATTATTAGCAAAATAGAAAACTGGGAAGGAGTCAAAAACATTAAGGACATAATTCAAGAATGTGACGGCGTTATGATAGCCAGAGGAGACTTAGGAATTGAAGTCCCCGAACAAAAAATTCCGATTATCCAAAAAAGGATTATAGAACAAGCTAATCAAGAAGCTAAAGTTACAATTGTAGCGACTCAAATGCTTGAAAGCATGACCGAGCACAAAACACCTACCCGTGCAGAGGTTAGCGACGTCGCCAATGCAATATTAGACGGTGCAGACACAGTTATGTTAAGTGGCGAAACAGCTATAGGTAAATATCCCCTTCAAAGCCTTAAAGTAATGGATAAAGTAGCCAGAGAAATAGAGGATAAAGTAGAGAATCGTATAGATATAAACAAGCCAGGCAGCATTAGTGAAGAGATGAGTAAAAATGCATATAGTCTACTTCAAAGAACTAAAGCTGATAAGTTAGTAACTCTTACTCGTTCAGGTTATAGCGCTAATTTAGTAAGCAGGTACAGGATTAAAAAACCTATATTGGCAGTTACTGATAATAAAAGCACAGCGGATAAATTAAGAATTGTCTGGGGTGTCAAACCCGTTTATTTTAAAGACTTGCCAGGTTTTGAAAAAGTAGTAAGGACTGCAGTAGTTCTGCTTAAGAAAAGGCTTGTTAAAAAAAGAGATCATGTTATATTCTTCGCAGGCATAAAAACTTTACAAGAAAGAATATCCAATAGTGTGGAGATTCATCACATAAAAGATTTGCTGGAATACGATTCTAAATTCTAAAAAGAAAAAAAATTAATCTTCGAACACAGCCAATGAGTCGTTTAATTGCCTGTTTACTTTTATGAAAGTAGCTCTTCTGCTAAATTCCTTGAGTCTTCTAGCTCCTATGTAAGTGGCTGTGCTTCTTAAACTTCCCAGAAGGTCTTGTACGAACTCCTCAATATCGCCTTTGTGAGGAATTAATAAGCTTCTTCCTTCGCTTGTTTTATATTTTTTTACGCCGCCATAATTCTTATTCTGGGCTTTGGTACTGCTAGAACCATAATATTCTTTATACTTCTTACCTTCCTTTACAACAGTTTCTCCTCCGCTTTCTTCATAGCCTGAGAATAAGCTTCCACTCATTAAAAAATCAGCCCCTCCTGCAAAAGCTTTAGATACGCAAGAAGGATGAACTGCGCCGCCATCCGACATTATTAATCCACAAGTGTTATGGTGACTGCTTATTCCATGAGC